>CANPVY010000066.1 GCA_947581845.1 uncultured bacterium
TTAGGGCTGCAGAAGGCGGCGCAGGGCCGGATAGATGTCTGGGTTGCCGGCGATGAAGGCGCCGTGCTTGATGACCTCTGCGCTGCCCTCCAGGTCGGTGATGATGCCGCCCGCCTCGCGCAGGATGAGCACGCCCGCCGCCACGTCCCAGGGCGCGAGGTAGAGCTCCCAGAAGCCATCCAGGCGGCCGCAGGCGAGGTCGCAGAGATCGATGGCGGCGGAGCCGGTGCGCCGAATGCCGCTGGTCTGCGGCAAGATCGCCCTGAACTGGGCCAGGTAGGAGTCGAGCAGCTCCGTCCGCTTGAAGGGGAAGCCCGTTCCGATGAGCGCGTACTTGAGTTCGCGCACCCCGGAAACCGAGATCGGGTGCCCGTCCTTCTGGGCGCCCGCTCCACGCACCGCCTGGAACGTCTCCCAGCGGCCGGAGTTGACCACGGCTGCCGCGGCGGGCCCCTGCGAATCGACGGCGGCCACGGAGGCGGAGTGGCAGGGGTAGCCGTGCAGGTAGTTGGTCGTGCCATCCAGCGGATCGATGTACCAGGTCACCTCCGCCCGATCGGGCGACGGGCCGCCCCAGTCGCGTTCTTCGGCGGCGATCGCGTGGTCCGGGAAGGCGGCACGTACCTCGGCGACCGCGGCCTCCTCCGCCTCGTGGTCCACCTCGCTCACCCAATCGGAGTGACCCTTCTCGGTCCAGGCGCCCGTGCCCAAGCGGTGTGAGCGGCGGTGCACCTCCGCCGCGGCGTGCGCGGCGTTATGGGCGGCGTGCAGCAGGTCGTCGAGCGAGCTCATAGCTTGATCAGGTCCTTAGCGGGCGGTAACTTAAGCGACCGCTGGCACGGCGACCAGCGGCGGTGTTGGGTGTTGGGATGGGGCGTCGGATCTTCCCAGCGCCCTGCCTCCACGCCCAACGTTTTTTCTTTCACTCGAGCCAGCAGCGGATGAGCGAAGCCAAGCCGCGCGTGTTCAGCGGCATCCAGCCGTCGGGCGAGCCGCATATCGGTAACTACCTGGGCGCGATCAAGAACTGGGTTCCGCTGCAGGATAAGTACGAGTGCTTCTTCGGCATCGTGGACCTGCACGCGATCACCCAGGCGTTCGAACCGGCGGAGATGCCGGGTAACGTCTTCGATGTGGCGGTGGTGCTCATGGCCGCGGGCCTCGATCCCGAGAAGTGCACGATCTTCGTGCAGTCCGATGTCCCGGAGCACTGTGAGCTGGCCTGGGTCTTCACCACGGTGACGCCGCTCGGCGAGCTGGAGCGGATGACGCAGTTCAAGGACAAGGCCTCGCGCCAGGCTTCGGTGCTGGCCGGGCTGTTGAACTACCCGGTGCTGCAGGCCGCCGACATCCTGCTCTATCACGCTTCGCTGGTGCCGGTGGGCGAGGACCAGGTCCAGCACATCGAGCTGACACGCGAGATCGCCCGCAAGTGGAACGCTCGCTACGGCGAGTACTTCCCCGAGCCGGAGGCGCTGGTCAGTCGGGTGCGCCGCGTCCAGGGTCTCGATGGGCAGGCCAAGATGTCGAAGTCGCTCGGCAACACGGTCGGCCTGCTGGAATCGCCGGAGGAGGCCTGGGAGAAGATCCGCGTGGCGCTGACCGACCCGGCGCGGGTGCGGCGCAGCGATCCGGGCAACCCGAACGTCTGCAACATCTTCAGCCTGCACCGCTACTTCTCCAGCGAGGCGGACCTCGCCTGGGCCGACGAGGGCTGCCGGACCGCGGGCATCGGCTGCATCGACTGCAAGCGCCGGCTGACCGACAACATGATCGCCGAGCTGGGGCCCATCCGTGAGCGCGCCCTGGGACTACGCGAGCAGCCGGACCGCGTCCACGACGTGCTGGCCGCCGGCGCGCGCCGCTGCCGCGAGATCGCCGCGCGGACGATGGCGGAGGTCAGGGAGCGCATGGGGCTGGCCGGCGTGGTGACGCCGGCGCAAGCGAAAGTCGAGTGAGACGAGGAGGGTCGGCTCGTGGATTGGCTTGACCCGAACTGGATCGAGGCGCTGCGCCTGAGCCTGCTCGGTCGCCTGGCGCTGGCCACACTGCTGGGCGGCATCATCGGCCTCGAGCGCGAGCTCGCCGGCAAGCCCGCCGGTCTCCGTACCAACATCCTGATCTGTGTCGGTGCCGCGCTGCTCATGGATGTCTCGCAGAAGGTGGCTGGCGCGGCAGCGGGACCCGCGGATCCCGGTCGCATCGCGGCACAGGTCGTGTCGGGGATCGGCTTCATCGGCGCAGGAACGATCCTGGTGGAGCGGGGCAGCATCGTCGGTCTCACCACCGCGGCCACGCTGTGGGTGGTGGCAGCCATCGGTCTGGCCGTGGGCTCGCACGCCTACGTCGAGGCGGTGGGTGGGACCATCCTGGTGGCCGTGACACTCGTCTTGCTCGGCTGGGTCGAGGACTCGCTGTTCCGCCGCCGTAAGAGCGTTCAGCTGGACGTGACGATCGACCCCCGCCCCGAACTGCTGGACGATATCGCCGCGCTGTTCAAGAGACACGGGCTACGGGCGTGGCCCGAGAAGGTGGAGAAGCAGCACGAGCGGTTCCGGGCCTCATACGAGGTGGTGGGCTCGGCGAAGAAGCGGGACGCGGCGCTGACGGAGCTGGCGGAGTCGCGCGGAGTGAGAAGGATAACGGTTCGCTGATGGAGGCCTACGCGTAGCGTGCGGCCCGACATTATAATATGAGTGACGGTCCTGTCGGCTCGAGCATGACTCCCCCAGCCCCCCGCCGATTCGTCATCGACATGTTCTCCTCCCGCTACCCCTTGTGGTGTATGCCTGAGGGGGACCTGGAGCGGATTCGCGCCGTGCTGCCGCCGGACTGGGAGCTGGTCCGGGTGAGGGAGGAGGCCGACGGTTCCGGGGACGGGTTGCCGCGCGCAACGCCGGGGTTGCGGGAGGCGCTAAGGGACGCGGAGGTGTACTGCGGTTTCGGTATCCCGCGTGAGCTGTTTGCCGCGAGCGAGAAGCTGCGCTGGTTGCATTCGGGCGCGGCGGGGGTCGGCGGCTCGCTGTATCGGGAGATGTTGGAGAGCGACGTCGTCTTCACGAATTCGGCGGGCACACACGGAGTGCCGGTGGCTGAGCATGCACTGGCGATGATGTTCTACTTTGCGCGGGCGCTCGACCAGGTGCAGGCGAGTCAACGGGCTGGCTGGCTCTGGGATCGCGACCGGATCGCCTGCGCACCGAGCCCGGTGGCCGAGCTGACTGGCTCCGTGGTCGGTATCATCGGACTGGGCGGGATCGGCCGTCAGGTGGCGCGGCGTGCCAGGGCACTCGGCATGCAGGTGTGGGCGCTGGACCGTGAGCCGGCGGCGGGCGCTGGGGGTGAGGCGGATCGGCTGTTCGGGCCCGGGGATCTCGAGGCGCTGTTGAAGGGTAGCGATTACGTGGTGCTGACGGTCCCGCACACGGCGGAGACGGACGGCCTCATCGGTGCCGGTGCGCTGGCGGCGATGAAGCCGGGGGCCGTTCTGATCAACGTGTCGCGCGGGCCGATCGTAGACGAGGAGGCATTGACCGCGGCGTTACGTGCCGGATCGATCCGCGGTGCCGGCCTCGATGTCTACTCGGACGAGCCTCTCCCCCCGACCAGCCCCCTCTGGGAGCTGGAGAACGTCTGCCTCACCCCGCACGTGGCCGGGGTCAGCCCGCGCTTTTGGGAGCGGGAAACGGAGCTGATCCTTGAGAACCTGCGGCGCTACCTCGCGGGTGAGCCGCTGCTCAACATGGTGAACAAGCAGGCAGGTTACTAGGAGCGGGTTATGGAGAAGATCCTCAGGGCCGCGATCGAGCGTGGTGCCAGCGACTTGCACATCAAGGCGGGCGACGTGTTCCGGGCCCGGATCTACGGCGAGCTGGTGCCGATGACCAAGCAGCTGCTGACGCCCGAGCAGACGCGCGACATCGCGATGCGGCTGATCCCGAACGAGCGGGATCGCAACAACATCGATCGGATCACCGACTACGACTGCGCCTGGGGCGTTCCCGGGCTGGGACGTTTCCGCGTCAACATCCTGAAGCAGCGCGGCAGCTTCATGATCGTGTTGCGTATCATCCCAGTCGAGATCCCGAAGTTCGAGGAGCTCAACCTGCCGCCGGTGATGCCCGATATCTCGTCACTGCCGCGCGGCCTCATCCTGGTGACCGGTGTCACGGGCTCGGGCAAGACGACGACGCAGGCGGCGATGATCCACTACATCAACCAGAACTTCCGCCGTCACGTCGTCACGCTGGAGAACCCGATCGAGTACCTGCATCGGGACATCAACTCCTCGATCACCCAGCGCGAGGTCGGCAGTGACACGAGTTCATTCCAGACGGGGCTACGTGCGGCACTGCGTGAGGATCCGGACGTGATCCTGATCGGCGAGATGCGCGATACCGAGACGATCGACACGGCGATCAAGGCCTGCGAGACGGGTCACCTGGTGATCTCGACGCTGCATACGCCGGATGCCGCGACGACGATCAGCCGAACGATCTCGGTATTCCCACCGGAGGAGCAGGAGATGCTGCGCGTGCGGCTGGCGGAGTCGCTGGCGGCGGTGATCTCGCAGCGCCTGCTACCGCGCAAGGACGGTAACGGGCGGATACTCGCCGCCGAGGTGATGGTGGTGACGGGAGCGATCCGCGACTGCATCTTGAACCCGCAGAAGCTGGGCGCGATCCGCGAGCTGATGGAGGAGGGGCGGTCGCAGTACGGGATGCAGACCTTCGATCTGCACCTGATGGAGCTAGTGAAGGCGAACCAGGTGGACTATGACACGGCGAAGCTGGCGGCGACGAACCCGGCGGACTTCGAGCTGCGGATGAAGACGCTGGGCGAGGAGCAGCTGGTGGAGGGGCTGATTTGAGCCTGGAAGGCGTCATCCTGCCAGTCACGACGCCCTACGACGCGTCGAGCGGCGAGATCGCTCCCGTGCACTTCCGTGACAACTTGCGCGCCTGGCGGGGCACGGGAGTGCACGGCTTCGTTGTGGCCGGCTCGACGGGCGAGTCGCCACTGCTGGACGAGCGCGAGATCGTGCAGCTGGTCGAGTGGGCCCGCGACATCGCGGCGCCCGAGCAGGCGCTGATCGCCGGGACCGGAGCGGAGTCGACGCGGGCGACGATACGCGCGACGCGCGCCGTGGCGGAGGCCGGCGCGGATGCGGTGCTGGTGCGGGCGCCGGCCTATTACCGACCTTTGATGGACGCAGAGACGCTCCGCCAGCACTTCGAGGCGCTGGCTGATGCGAGCCCGATCCCCATCATCTTGTACAACATCCCGAAGTTCGTGCCGGTCGAGATCGTGCCGGGCCTGCTGGCTGAGCTAGGGAGCCACCCGAAGATCGCCGGCATCAAAGACTCGTCCGGTGACCTTAAGG
>CANPVY010000067.1 GCA_947581845.1 uncultured bacterium
CCACTGGTAGCGCCCCCGGCAGCCCCAAACAGACCGGACACACATGGGTGTTGGGTGGCGCGCCGTATTCGACGCGACAGCCGCAGAACATCTTGCTCTGCGTCCTGAGCTGGACGTGTATCTCGAGACCGATGACCGTCTCGTAGTCCCGTGGCGTGCTCAGGGCGCTCATCTACGGTTCCCGGTCCAGGGGGTCGGCAGCGATCGATCGCTCGAGCGTGGACGCCACCTGCAACAGCGTCGTCTCATCGAAATGTCGCGCCAATAACTGACCGCCCACGGGCAGGCCCTCGATCCGACCGATCGGTATCGAGATCGCCGGCAGGCGCGCCAGGTTCGCTGTCACAGTAAACACATCAGACAGATACATCTCAACCGGATCGTCAACGCGCTCGCCCAGTCGAAATGCGACCGTAGGTGCCGTCGGTGTGAAGACCGCGTCGATGCCCTGAGCGAAAACGTTATCGAAGTCCCGAGCGATGAGTCGGCGCACCCGCTGACCGCGCCCATAGTACTCGTCATAGTAGCCCGCAGAAAGACTGTAAGTCCCCAGCATGATCCTCCGCTTGACCTCAGCGCCAAAACCGGCCCCCCGTGCCTCGCGGTACACGGCCATCGTGCTCGACGCACTCGGGACTCGCAGGCCGTAGCGCACCCCGTCGTAGCGGGCCAGGTTGCTGGAAGCCTCGGCCATAGCCACCAGGTAGTAGGCAGGGATCGCATATTCAGTGTGTGGCAGCGAGATCTCGCGCACCTCCGCGCCCATGCCCGCCAGTCGCTCGACTGCCGACCGGCACAGGCTGGCAATGCCGTCATCGAGGTCATCCGGGAAGTACTCGCGCGGGACACCGACGGCCAGCCCGTCGACGCCGGCATCTAGCCGTTCGCCGAAGTCAGGGACAGGGAGATCGGCCGACGTGGAGTCGAAGCGGTCGACTCCCGCGATAACGCTCAGCATGAGGGCCGCATCCTCGACGGTCCGAGTCAAGGGACCGATCTGATCGAGGCTCGATGCAAAGGCCACCAGCCCGTAGCGGCTGACCCGTCCGTAGGTGGGCTTGAGGCCGACCACTCCGCAGAACGAAGCCGGCTGCCGTATCGAGCCGCCGGTGTCGGAACCGAGGGCTACGGGTACGAGCCCGGCCGCCACCGCCGCCGCCGATCCGCCGGAGCTACCGCCAGGCACCCGCATGCGGTCCCACGGGTTGCGCGTCGGACCGAACCCGCTGTTCTCGGTCGACGAGCCCATCGAGAACTCGTCGAGGTTAGTCTTGCCGAGGATCAGGGCACCTGCGGCGCGGAGCTTGCGCGCTACGGCGGCCTCGTATGGCGACACGTAACCCTCAAGGATCCTCGACCCGCAGGTCGTTGGCAGTTCGCGCGTACAGATATTGTCCTTGATCGCGACCGGGATACCCGCTAGCGAGCCGAGCTCCTCACCTGCGCCCAGTGCACGGTCCACGGCATCGACCTGTTCGGCCAGCCGCTCGCCGGCCACCGAGATGAACGCGTTCAGCGCCGGCTGTTCCGCCTCCGAGTCCGCGATCCCCTCGAGCGCGGCCTCCAGAAGATCCGCGGCGCGAACGCGCCCTGACCGCAGCCCGTCCCGAAGCTCACCTATCGTGCCTGCCGTGAGTCTACTCATCTCCGCAGCGCTGATGAGCTCCTATTCCTCGGCGCCTTCGCCCTCGGCATCCATCGCCGGGAGCCGTGGGAGCACGAAGTAGCCCTCCCGCCAGGCCGGCGCCATCTGCTCCGGCGGCCGCTCCAGGCTATCGGATCCCACACGATCCTCACGCATCGGTGCCTCCTGCTCAAGCGTGCCCGCTGGTGTTGCCTGCGTCAGGTCAAGGCCGCGGATCGCCTCGAAGTAGGCGAGGATCGCCTGGCAATCGGCGGTGAGCCTCACCAGCTCCGGCTCGCTCAGCCGCAGTCGCGCCAACTCGGCGATCCTCTCCAAGTCCTTGCGCTCGATCGTCATCTTCCCCCACGTGTGAGCGTTCGCACCGCGGCCACCCTACTCCACTTCAAGCTGGGCATACCTGACGATGACTTTCTTCGTCCCCACCGCGTCGAAATCGATCACCGCCTTCAAATCCCGACCGTGGCCGTCAAGCTCGGTGACAGTGCCGGGGCCGAAACGAGGATGACGGACACGGCAGCCCTCGGCCAGCTCGCCGAGTTGCGGGACGTCCTGTGTGTCCGTGTAGTCGTATCGCAATCCGCCGGGCTCGCGCCCACGCTCCCAGCGCACGGGCCACTCCTCCCAGTCCAGCGCACGTCGGCGGCTGGAGACCCTATCGGCATAACGTTGCGTCTCGACGGTCTCCAGCAGTTCCTGCGGCAGCGGGTCCAGGAAGGTTGACGGGCTGGAGAACAGCCAGTCGCCGCCGCGGCGCCGTCTCTTGGCGTAGGTCAGGAAGAGCTTCCTCTGCGTCCGGGTAATGCCCACGTAAAAGAGGCGTCGCTCCTCCTCGAGCTCCTCCAAGCTGTCGTACGCACGGGAGAGGGGGAAAAGCCCCTCCTCAAGCCCGGCAATCACGACCACTGGAAACTCGAGCCCTTTGGCGTTGTGGAGCGTCATCAGCGTGACGGCGTCGGCTTCTGCATCGAGGTTATCGACATCGGCGACGAGCGCAATCTTCTGCAAGAACAGATCGACCTCGGTGAGATGACCGAGCTCCTTGAGGTCCTCAGCCTCGAGTGCGGTGCTCGCATCAAACTCCGATGCAGCGGCCACCAGCTCCTCGACGTTCTGAGCCCGATCGATCCCCTCGTAGCCTTCCTCGCGCAGTTTCTCGAGCAAGCGCAGCTCGACGATCAACTCGCCGAGCAGCTCGTGCACGCGAACGTGATGAGTGAGCGCACGATATCGGTCGATCATCTGTGCGAAGCCTTCGAGCGCAGCGGCACCGGTTCTCGGCATCCCGGCGATCTCGCGAGCCGAGCGAGCCGCTTCCAGCGGGGCGAGCCCGGCCTCCCGGGCCGCCGTAAGCAGGACCGTGAGCGTGGTGTCACCGATGCCGCGGCGCGGGTAGTTGACGATCCTCATGAACGACGCTGCATCCTTCGGATTGGAGATGAGCCTTAGGTAGGCGATGACATCTCTGATCTCGCGCCGCTCGTAGAATCGGACGCCACCAATGATCCGATATGGCAAGTCTGCGTCGCGGAACGCATCTTCCAGGGCCCGGCTCTGGGCGTTGGTCCGGTAGAGGACAACGAAGCTGCGGTGAGTCTCTGCCGAGCCAGCGAGCTGGTTCATGATCTCGGCTGCGATCCACTCCGCCTCATCCATCTCGTCCGCAGCGCACACGAGTGTGATCGGCGGGCCAAAATCGTTCTCGGTGTAAAGGGTCTTGCCTTTTCGGTTCTTGTTCTCGGCGATGACCTTGTTCGCCGCGCTGAGCAGCAGCTGGGTTGAACGGTAGTTGCGCTCCAAGCGGATCGTGCGGGCACCGGCGAAGTCGCGCTCGAACTCCAGGATGTTCCGGATATCAGCACCCCGCCACCCGTAGATCGACTGGTCGTCGTCGCCGACGACACAGAGGTTGCGGTGCTCTCTGGCCAGCAGTTCGAGGGTTCGATACTGGGCGTGGTTGGTGTCCTGGTACTCGTCGACGAGGATGAATTGGAAGCGGTTGCGGTAGCGCTCCAGCACTTCGGCGTACAACTCGAACAGCTCCACGGGTTTCATCAGCAGGTCATCGAAATCGAACCCATTCCCCTCGAGCAGCCGCCTCTGATACGTCGGATAGACCTCTGCTACAACGCGCGTAAACGGGTCGAAGGCGATCTCGGCGTACTCCTGCGCGGAGACGAGCTGGTTCTTGGCGGCCGAGATCGCGCCACGCACGGCCTGCGGCTTCCAGCGTTTCGCGACACTGAGGTCATCCATGACGCGCTTGATCTCGCGCACACTGTCGTCCTCATCGAGGATCGTGAAATCGGGGCCGAAGCCCAGACGGCTCCCGTGACGCCGCAGGATCCTGGCTCCGATCGCATGGAAGGTCCCGATCCACATGCCGCCCGGCTCGGCGCCGAGGAGTTTGTGGATCCGGTTCCGCATCTCCTGCGCCGCCTTGTTTGTGAAGGTCACCGCCATGATGAAGTGGGGATCGACTCCGTGATACTCGATGAGACGCGCGATGCGGCAGGTCAAGACACGCGTCTTCCCAGAACCCGCACCGGCGAGCACGAGCAGGGGACCCGCGAAGTGTTCGACGGCCTCGCGCTGATCCGGGTTCAGCGCTTCGATGTAGCCTGCGGGCTTGAGCTCACCGGATGGCACGTTTCAAGCCATCCGCTCCGAGGGTATCACGGGCAGGGCTACGATGAACTCGGCACCCACCCGCGGTCGGCCGAGCTGAATCGAGCCCCCATGCGTGTCCTCGACGATACGGCGCGCCAGTGTCAGGCCGACCCCCCAACCGCCCGCCTTCCGGGATACCCCAGGCTCGAAGATCTTCTTGCGCAATTCCGGCTGCACGCCTGGCCCGTCATCAAGGAAGCGTATCCTCACAGAGCGGCCCGGCTCCGCCAGCTCGGCGCTGATCTGAATCCGCCCACCACGACCCGCCAGTACATCCACAGCGTTCTTGATGACGTTCTCGAACGCCCACTCGAGCAGTACCGGGTTACCGGCAACAGCTGGCAACTCAGCTGCGATCTGCACGTCCAGTCCGATCGATCGCTCCATGCGCGGCAACCGCAGTGAGAAGTAGTCCGCAAGTCGCCTCAAGACATCACCCACATCCACCGTCTCCATACGCGGGCGGCGACCGATCAGCTCGAAGCGCTGCGCCACCTTGTTGAGACGTTCCACATCGACTTCGATCTCGCAAGCGACTTTCTCGTCGTCGGCGACATCGGAGCGCTCCCTGTATGGCATCCTCAGGATCTCGACCCAGCCGGCCAACGAGCTGAGCGGTGTCGAGAGCTGGTGGGCGGACTCGCGGGCCATCGTCGCCCATACGCGCTCCTGCTCGGCGCGCACCGTGGAACGGAAGATCCAGACCGCGGCGAACACGATGACGATCAATGTCGCGGCCTGGATGAAGGGTACCCAGCGTAACCGCTCCACGACCGAGGGCGCCCCGAAGTGGATCTCACCGATCCCCTCCTCCGTTATGGGCGCGTTGCGCCGATCGAGCAACTCCGCGTAGGCAAGCACGCGCCGCCGGTCCTCGGGATCGTTGAGATCGGCCGGAAACGGCAGATTCTCCGCCGCGTACGGCTGGCCGTCCGGGTCAACGAGCACCACGGGGATCCCCAGCTGCTTGACCTCGATCAGCATATCGAAGAGAACCGCGACGCTGGTCTCTTCAGCAGGATCGCTGAGGCTCTGGAACACCTGGGCGTAGATCCGGGAGAGCGCCGCCGCATCCGCGTTTGCAGCGCTCACCAACTGGTGCGTGTAGTACAGGTACCAGACGAGGACAGCCCCGAAAAGCAGAGAGAGGCCCGTGGCCCAAAAACGAGCTTTCACACCGGCTCGATTCGCGTGCAGCCCATACAGGAGTGGAGCGCTTCAGGAAGCTCGACGCTGCCGTCCGCGCGTTGTCCATTCTCCAGCAGGGCGATCATGGTCCGCGGCAACGCGAGCCCGGATCCGTTCAGGGTATGTACGAACTCAGGCTTCGCACCGCGCTGACGCCGGAAGCGTATGCTGGCGCGCCGTGCCTGATAGTCGGTGCAGTTCGAGCACGACGAGACTTCCAGCCAGCGCTCGACACCCGGCGACCATACTTCGAGATCATAAGTCATTGCACTGGACTGTGCCATGTCACCGGCGGCGAGCAAGACTACTCGGTACGGGAGGTCGAGACGCTGCAGGATCTTCTCCGCCTGCGCGGTCAGCTCCTCGAGCGCGGCCTCCGAGTCTTCAGGCCTCTCGAGCCGCACCAACTCCACCTTGTCGAACTGGTGGATACGGATCAGCCCGCGCGTATCGCGACCAGCGGCGCCCGCCTCACGCCGAAAGCAGGCGGTGTACGACGCATAGTGGCGGGGCAGGTCGTCTGGGCTGAAGACCTCACCGCCATGCAGATTCGTCAGAGGAACCTCGGCGGTAGGTATCAACCAGAGATCATCGCTCTCCACGTGGTAGGCGTCGCTGGCCAGCTTCGGCAGCTGGCCCGTGCCCAACATCGTCTCGCTTCGCACCAGGTACGGCGGCATCACCTCCAGGTAGCCATGCTCCTGTAGGTGCACATCGAGCATGAAGTTGATCAGCGCGCGTGCCAACCGCGCACCCGCGCCGACGTAGACCGGGAAACCGGAACCTGCCACCTTCGCGCCGCGCTCCAGGTCGACGATCCCCAGCGTCGCCCCCAGCTCCCAATGCGGCTTTTGCCAGCCGGCCGGTTCGAGCGGCTCGCCCCACGACCGGACGTGCAGTTTGGCAGACTCATCTCCGGAGGGCACCGGGGGGAGAGGCGTGTTGGGGATCTCGAGCAGCAGTTGCTCGATTCGCGCCTCGCTGGCGGCCAGACGGGTATCGAACGCAGCGATTCTGGCTGAGACATCCTTCATCTCCTGGATCAGCCCCGCTGCGTCGTCGCCCGCCTTCTTGCACTCAGCGATCTCCTTCGAGGCCTCGTTGCGACGGGCCTTGAGCTGCTCGACGCTCTGGATCAAGCGACGTCGTTCCGCGTCCAGGCTCAGCACCTCGGCGACGGATGGCGCCACCGTAGGATCGGCGCGCTTGGCCAGCTGTTCTCTGACGGCGTCGGTCTCGAATCGGATCCGCTTCAGATCGAGCATGCCACCGGCCCCGCCCCCTCCTACTGCTCCTCTTCCGGCGTGACGTTCGTGTCGTCACAGTTCGGGTTCCAGAGGTAGCGGAAATGCACATACCTCGGATCCCCGCCAATCGAGTCGATTACAAGCTTCGCGTAGATGCGGCACGGCAGAGCGAGACTGGGGTCGGGGCGGCTGCGGATACCGTACACGCGCCCCACCGTCAACGGCACGGGCTCCTCCGCCTCATAGGACTCGCGATCGCTTGGAAGCCGGCGCACCGCATCGAAGTCCAGATCGAGAGCGAGGATTCCAGTTGTCGGCTCGAGCGACTCGAAGAAGCCCCGCGGCAGCCAGACCGGCTCGTCGTCCAGGACCGCGAATACCACATCCCAGCCGTCGGTTTGGTCCACGCGGGCCGTCTGGGGAACACCGCGGCCGCGGCCCGACACGACATTGAATCCACTGGGACGCTCGATGGGCCCCGCCACCAGGTCATACAACGTCGCCTCGAACGGCTCGCTCGGCCGCGGGTAGGTCAAATCGAGGTCACTGCCGCAGCCGGACAACACCGCCAGCGTCAGCAGCAACACTGCCCTGTCGTGACCCGAACGGAAGCGCGCATTCGCCATGGTAGACGGCGCTACCTTATCTGGCCCAGGCGCCACTGTCAAGCTACGAAACCCCTGAGCATGCTTGACTTTGTGGGTTCGGTCAGGTAGCTTGGCCCCACTCCTCTGCTAGTCACCAACCTGTACGAGCCGATGCCAACACTCAAGGATCTTCTCAGCCGGCTGTCCAACCGCTCAGAGGTCGAGGCGGTCTTCGTCGTGGGCCAGGATGGGCTATTGATCGACCAGATGGGGCCCGAAGGCAGCGACGCTGAGGCTGTGGCCGCCATGGCGCCGAATCTGCTGCATAGTGCTCGCGAACTCGGCGCCGCAGCCCGTCACGACGGACTGTCCACGGCCGTGGTCGAGTACGCGGACGGTGTCGCCATCGTGACCGACATCCCGCCGGAGATGATCCTGGTGACTTTCGTCAGGTCGGGCGTACCGTTCGGTGCCCTCCTGTACGAGCTACGGCACAACCGCGAGCAGATCGCCAAGCTTCTCTGAAAGGCGCTGACCGGCGCGAGAAGACGACGGGCTCTGGCGTGAGCGAGAACGATTTCGAGCGCTGGATCGTGCTTCTGGCCGGGGGCATCGGCTCGAGGTTCTGGCCGGCGAGCACACCTCAGCGTCCGAAGCAGTTCCTGCCGCTGGGGTCCGAGCGGCCCCTCATCGTCGAGACCTTGGAGCGCGCCCGAGCGCTAGCGCCGCTTTCGAACCTGCTCGTCGTGGCCGGTGAGCATCTTCAGCCGCTCATCCGCAGCCAGCTCGCCGACCTCCCGTCCGAGCAGCTGTTGCTCGAGCCACAGGCCAAAGGTACGGCGCCGGCGCTCGCCTGGGCCGCCCAGGAGATCCTCGCTCGAGCCGCTCGGCCGGAGCGCGCCGTCATGGTGTCACTGCACACAGACCATGTGATTCGTCCGCTCGAGCGCTTCATCTCCACGCTGGAGCGTGCCGTGCAAGCTGCCGGCGTTAGCGACCGGCTGCTCACGGTCGGCGTGCGCCCGACCCGACCGGAAACGGGCTATGGCTACATCGAGGTGGGCGACCCACTCACACCTGGAACCTTCCGGGTCCGACGGTTCGTCGAGAAGCCGGACCGTGCGACCGCAGAGAGCTACTTAGCGCGGGGCGGCTTCTTGTGGAATTCGGGGATGTTCGTCTGGCGCCCGCAGATTCTACTGGCGGAACTCGGGGCACACACGCGGGAGGTCGCGGAGCACCTCGCCAGGCTGAGCGAAGGGGACATCAGTGGTTTCTTCGCCGCGGTTTCCACTCTGACCATCGACTATGGCCTCATGGAGCGAAGTCCGAACATCGCGGTTGTAGAAGCGGAGTTCGACTGGGACGATGTGGGGGCCTGGGCGGCGCTGATGCGAGTGCGCGCGCGCGATCACGAGGGCAACCTGCTCGTAGGGGACGCGCATGCCGTCGACTGTCGAGACACGCTGGTGTGGGCAGAGGACGGCACGGTCGTGGTGTTCGGTCTCGCGGATGTCGTGGTGGTGCGGGCCTCGGGCGTTACTTTCGTGGTACCCCGGGACCGCGCCGAGGAGCTGAAGGAGCTACTCACGGCGCTGCCTCCAGAGCTCAGGGAGGGAATCGGCTGAGACATGGCAAGACCAGGACTGATGCTCTTCGACGATCGTCGTGCCCGCGCTTGGGAGCCTTTCGCGCTCACGCGCCCGGCGGGCGAGTTGCGCTTCGGGGCTATGAGGCTGGTGGAACGGGCGACGCGCGTTCTGGGACTCGAACCCATCGGCTACATCACGTCGGAGCACCTGAGCGACTTCTATGAGGCGGGTACACCGCCCGTGCTCAGTCTGGATGATCTTACCGGGGATCGCGATCTGGTCTTCTGGTGCGCGCGAGCCGTCCCGGACCCCGGGCAGCAACTCGTCATGGGGAGGGAACCCGCCGTCTACCTGATCGGCGACCGTCCCGTCGGCGTCTACGCGCCCGCCGGCTGGCGGCCAGAGGCCAGCTTTCTGGACAGACTGCAGCTCGACGACGGACCCGAAGCGCAGATACAGGTCGCCGGTCGCATTCTGGAGTGGGTGTGGGATCTGATGCTGGAGACCCCTGACCAGCTGGTGCGCGACCTGGCAGCGGCGGAGCGCACGGCCCCGCCCGACCTACCGAAGGGCGTGTACTCGCAAGGCGACCATCCAGTGATGCTCGGCCGCGACGTCCGGATCGAACCCGGGACCCTGTTCGACACACGTGAGGGCCCCATCTCGCTCGCTGATGCCGTGGAGGTGCGGACAGGTACCCGGCTGGCGGGCCCTGCGGCTGTGGGTCATCACTCGCGGCTGTTGGGTGGTTCGTTCGAGGCGATCTCGGCCGGACCCTACTCGTATCTGCGCGGCGAGGTCGCGGAAACCGTCGTCCTCGGTTACAGCAACAAGGCACACGATGGCCACATGGGCCACGCTTACCTGGGCAAGTGGGTCAACCTGGGGGCGTTCACGACCAACAGTGACCTGAAGAACAACTATCGCCCCGTCAAGGTATGGACTCCGTTCGGCGTGCAGGACACGGGCAACATTAAGATCGGCTGCTTCATCGGCGATCACGTCAAGACGGGGATCGGATTGCTCCTGAGCACTGGCACGGTGGTGGGGGCCGGAGCTAATGTATACGGGAGCACGATGCCCCCCAGCTACGTGCAGCCGTTCAGCTGGGGTGAGGGTACCGAGCTGACCGAGTATCGCCTGGCCGAATTCCTTGCCACCGCAAAGACGGCGATGGGCAGGCGCGGTGTGGATCTGGATGAGCGCGGGCGGCGCTACCTGGAGAGCTGCTGGCGCCAAGGGCGGGGTGGATGAGCTTCAGGGTACACGTTCTGGGAAGCGGAAGTCGCGGCAATTCAATCCTCCTCGAGACTACTGAGATACGAATCCTCGTCGACGCGGGGCTGAGCGGCCGGCAGATCGAGCGCCGCCTGCGTTCCCTCGACATACCCCCGGACAGCGTATCAGCGCTCTTCATCACCCACGAGCACAGAGACCACACTCAGGGTATGGGCGTCTTCGCACGCCGCTGGCGCGTGCCGGTCTATGTCGCACGTGCGACGGCGGCCTCCTGCGCCGCCCTGCTGAACGGGCAAGAGGAGATCCGCTTCTACCGAGCCAGCCGACCGCTCGATCTGGGGGACCTGCGCGTCGAGCCGTTTCTGACCTGTCACGACGCCGTCGATCCAGTGGCGGTGACGGTGCGCCAGCGGTCCAGCGGGCTGAAGGTGGGGATCGCGACGGACATGGGGACTCCGACAGTCGCCGTCCGCCATGCTCTGCGCGGCTGCGACCTGCTGATCCTGGAAGCCAACCATGACGACGTCATGCTACGCAGAGGTCCATACCCCTGGTCCGTGAAGAGTCGCATCGCCGGTCGCCACGGCCACCTGTCGAACCGGGCCGCAGCCGAGCTCGCCACGCAGCTGCATCATCCCGCGCTCGCCGCCGTCGTGCTCGCCCACCTGAGCCAGGAATGCAACGAGCCGGAACTCGCCGCCTCGACGGTCACTGAGGCGCTGCGAAAGAGACGCTATGCCGCGCCACTCAGGGTCGCGAGCCAGGACGAACCGCTCGCAGGGCTCGACGTCACCATCCTGGCGGCCGCCGTTCGCAGCCCGCAGCTCGGCCTGTTCGAGCGTAGCTGAGACTAGTTACCGGTAACTCGCAGCAGGTCGCTGGTGATCGCCCAGACCATCAGGGCCAGGATGAGGAGCAAGCCGACCTGACTCAGTCGGGCTCGGGCTTCCAGCGAGAGCGCGCGCCCCCGCACCGCTTCGATGGCCAGGAAGACCAGGTGGCCCCCATCCAAGATCGGGATCGGCAGCAGGTTCAGCACGGCCAGGTGCAGGCTCAGCAGCGCCATGAAGTTGATCAGAACCAGCAAGCCCGCCCGGGCGGCCTGACCGGAGAGCTGCCCGATGAGTATCGGTCCGCCCAGCTCACGTGCCGACGCCTTGCCGGTCAGCAGCTGCCCGATGAAGTCGAAGATGAGCCTGACGATGAACACCGAGCGGCGCGTCCCGACGACGAGGGATCCGGCCAGGCCCAACACGCGCCGCTGGTTGAGGGTGTCGCGCACGACGCCGATCCGTCCCGCGATCACCGTATCGCCCGCGAGCGAGTCGACGACGACCGTATCGAGGACGATTCGGGTCGGTAGATCCATTTCTCGACCGTCGCGCTCGACCCGCAGAGTCACATCCTCGCCCGGGCGGTGACTGACGTATTCAGCGAATTCGAGCCACAACTTGACCGGCTGGTCATCTACAGCGACGACTAGGTCGCCCGGCCGCACGCCTGCCTCTTGCGCGGGCCCGCCCTCGTCCACCGTCCCGATGCGCGGCTCCCAGGACTGATGGTAGGCGAGCCCAGCGAAGGCGATGATCGCGAACAGGAAGTTCATGATCACGCCGGCAGAGATCACGACGGCGCGCGTGCCGACGGGCTTGGAGTCGAAGCGGCGCTCCGGCGGTGTCTCAAGCTCGGCCTTACCGCCCTCCAACTTCTCCATCGCCTCTTCCTCGCCCATGCCCGCCATCTTCACATAGCCGCCGAGCGGAAGTGCGGATATCACGTACTCGGTCTCCCCGATCTTGAAACCCCAAACCTTGGGGCCGAGCCCGATGGAGAACCGGGGCACCGCGATGCCAGCCAGCTTCGCGGTGATGAAGTGCCCGAGCTCGTGCACGAAGATCAGTACGCCGAGTACAATGATGAAGGCGAGGAGCGTAGTCACTTACGCCAACCTTTTCGTCTTGCCCGCGCGCTGTTGCACGCCGGATCGCGCCGCCACGCGGGCCCATGCGTCAGCGCGCCGCACCACTTCCAGATGCGTTGGGTCCTCCACCGCGTGGCCGCCCATGACATCCCGAATCACGTCCGGGATCTCGTTGAACGCGAGTTGTTCGGTCAGGAACGCGGCAACGGCCTCCTCACTGGCAGCGTTGAACACCGCCGGCGCCGTGCCTCCCCTGAGCGCTGCCTCGCGCCCCAGCTCGAAGGCCGGGAACCGTCCCGGCGGCACGGGCTCGAAGCTGAGTGTGCCCACCTCGGTCAGGTCGAGCGACGGCGCGTCGAACGGCAGCCGCTCGGGGTAGGTCAAGGCATAGAGCACCGGCAACGCCATCGTCGGGCGGCCCAGCTGCGCCAGCACGGAACCATCGCGGAACTCGACCAGCGAGTGCACGATCGACTGTGGGTGAATGACGACCTCTACCTGCTCGTAGGCGATCCCGAACAGATAGTGCGCCTCCACAACTTCGAGCGCCTTGTTCACCAGCGTCGCCGAGTCTACCGTGATCTTCGCCCCCATGTTCCAGGTCGGGTGGCGCAGAGCCTCATCCGGTGTAACCCCGGCCAGGTCCAAGGGATCCCGATCCCGGAACGGGCCGCCGGAAGCCGTGAGCACGAGCCTGCGCACGCTCTCCAGACTGGCGCCAGCCAAGCACTGAAACACGGCACTGTGCTCGCTGTCCACCGGTATGAGCTCGCCAGCGTTCTCCCTCAGGGCTCGCATGACCAGCGGGCCGCCGACGACCAGCGACTCTTTGTTGGCCAGCGCGAGCCGCTTACCGGCGGCCAGCGCCTGCAACGTCGGTTCGAGGCCCGCCGCCCCGACCAGTGCGTTGACGACGATCTCCACGTCCGGGTGACTCGCCGCCTCCAGGACAGCGTCCCAACCGGTGGCCACGCGGGTACCCTTGAGGGGCCCCAGCGGCTGCAGCTCCCCGTCCACGAGCACGGCCAATTCGGGATGGTGGCGCCGCGCCTGCTCCAGCAGTACGTCCGCACTTCTGTGCGCGGTGAGTGCCACGATCTTGAACCGATCGGGGAAGGCGCTGACGACCTCGAGTGTCGTCCTCCCGATAGACCCTGTCGAGCCCAACACCGCGATGCCTCGCGCACCCATCACAGCCCCGCGAGTCTGAGGTATGCGTAGCCGACCGGAAACACGAAGAGCAGCGAGTCGAGTCGATCCAACATGCCACCGTGGCCGGGTAGGAGGCCCGAGCTGTCCT
>CANPVY010000068.1 GCA_947581845.1 uncultured bacterium
ATGCATGAGTCATCGAGTCATGGCTGCGAAGGGGGAACGTCGAAGCACCGAATCGTCACTGCGTTCGAGGAGCAGCAGCGCGAACCACTCCTTTTGGTCGGTGTAGACCCGCCGTGTATCGAAGCCGAACCTGGCGAGCTCATCAGCCACTTCTGAAACCCGGTACTTGCGGCTGATCTCGACCAATATCCGCTCGCCTGCAGCGATCGCGATTCTCTCGTCGAGGGGCTCGATGTAGATCTCCTGGTCCGTGTGGAAGTGCGCGAAGATCTCGATACGGCAGAGTTCCGGATTCCAGGTCGCGACGTGCTCGATCCGGTCGATGTCGATGTCCGAGCCCAGCTCGCGGTTCATGCGCGCGAAATAGTTCTTCGTGAATGCTGCCGTGACGCCGGCGGCATCGTTGTACGCCGCTTCTAGAACAGCGATGTCCTTCACCAGGTCAATCCCAAGCAGGAAGTTGTCGCCGGTCGGGAGATGGCCGGCGAGGTTGCGGCAGAACGCGGTCGTCTCGGCCGGGTTGAAGTTGCCGATCGAGCTGCCGAGGAAGATGACCATCTGCGGTGACAGTTGCCGCAGGATGGGGAAGGCGCTCCGGTAGGTACCGTTGACCCCTGTGAACCGGACGTCGGAGAAGCGCTCCGCGATGCTCTTGCTCGCCTCGCGGAGAGAACTATCACTCACGTCGACGGGGACGTAGAGGAGCGGGTTGTCCTGGTCCACGTAAGTGTTGAGCAGGTGCTCCGTCTTCACCGAGTAGCCGGAGCCGAGCTCCACCAGCGTGCGCGGCCCGGTGATCTCGCGGACCTCGGCGGCGTGCCGGGCCAGGATCGCCGCCTCGGTACGGGTCGGATAGTACTCCGGCTGCTGGGTGATCCTCTCGAACAGTCGGCTCCCCTCGGCATCGTAGAGGAAGCGGCAGTGCAGCCACTTCGGCTCGTCGCTGAGCCCGGCGGCAACCGAGCGGGCGAAGTCGAGGCGTGATTCCCGCGTGCCGGGCGCCGCGATCAGAGTGGCGCCGGATCCTACAGCCGCGCGGAAGCGGGCGGGGAAATCGGACGACATAGAGTTCGCAAGATAGGGTGATCGCCGCTAGGTTGCCAGTTGAGCCGGGGCGCTCGCTATGGCGAAAGGGCTTGCCTGTTTCTTCGTTCGGTGTTAATAGGTACTCCAGTTGGGCTGAGGCTCGGCTGTAGAGGAGTTCCCGCCGCTCCCTGAGGCTCGAGCCGTTTCATGCCTCTGAGATGTCCGCAGTCCGGGCCGGCGGGAATTAGTATCCAGCCGGCGCCACCTAACGCAGTCCTCCTGTCAAGAAATCGGACACTCGCACGTCCGCGCTAGACGCCGGGCGTGTGGTGTCTGGGGCCCGGTGCTGTTGCCGCCCCATCGAGGGGCTGGCGTGGCGTAGTTGGTGAAGCTCCGCAGTGGTATTCGCTGTTGGTCTTCGTTCTCGCACGCTACCAGATGTCCCGGGGGTACTATGAAGCAGGTAAAGTCCCACGAGATCCTACGTTCCGGGTTTCTCAAGGATGGCCGGTTCTACAGCATCGAGGCCGGTCGACTGAAGGGTGGCGAGTGGGGGGCGTGGATTGTCTGTGTGCCCGGTCAAACCGGAGCTCTAGGAGACGAGTCGCTAACGGTCAAGACTGCGGACCGCAAGGAGTTGCTTCGCAGGTGGGTGAAGGACCTGGCAGAGAGCGACATTGAGGGGTTAGCGGAGACGCACTGCGCTTAGCGCATCTCCGTGTCGTGCTAGCCCGCCCTATCGACGGATACACCGGATGCCGCACCCGTCACGCATGCATCCGGTTTGCGCCCGAACAGCTTCTCGTAGCCCTCGGACACGTAGCTCAAGAAGTCCTCGACGAGGGCGACGCTGACCACGTTCACCGTACAGCCGCCGAAACCGGCGCCGGTGAGACGCGCGCCGACGATGCCGGGTGCCCGCCGCGCTAGCTCCACCAAGCCGTCCAGTTCCTCGGAACTCACCTCGTAGTCGTCGCGCAGCGAGCGGTGCGACGCGAACATCAGCTCGCCGAAGCGTTCGGTCTCTGCGTGTTCCAGCGCCGAGGCGGCGAGACGAACTCGCTCGATCTCGCCGACGACATGCCGGGCCCGCCGGTCGAGGGGCGGCGGTAGGTGACGGAGCAGCGACCCCAGCTGCTCGGGCGACACGTCCCGGAGCGCGTGGATGTCCTCGTCGACGGCGGCCAGCCGGCTGACCACCTCCTCGCACTCGCGGCGCCGCTTGTTGTACTCGGAGGAGCGTAGCTCACGCTCGAGACCGCTGTCGAGGGTCACGATGTGCAGCGCTGGCGGCAGTGGCACGTGACGGTAGTGGAGACTGCGGCAATCGAGCAACAGCGCGTGCTCGGCCTCGGCGCAGGCGGCGGTGACCTGGTCCATGATCCCGCAGCGTACGCCCACGAACTGGTTTTCCGCGGCCTGTCCCAGCTTCGCCAGCTCCAGCTCGGGGAGGTCGAGGTCGGAGACCTGCCGAAAGGCGGCGGCGAACGCGACCTCCAGCGCGGCGGACGATGAGAGCCCAGCGGCAATCGGGATGTTGCCCGCCACAGCCGCGTCTAGGCCTCGCAGCGGCAGGCCAGCGCCGCTCATCGCCCAGGCCACGCCCGCCGGGTACGCCATCCAACCGGGCAGCGAGCCGGGCGTCAGGTCGTCGATGTCGAACTCCGTCGTCTCGTCGAAATCGGCGGAGTAGATGCGGACCAGGCGGTCCGTACGCGCCCGGAAGGCAAGTGCGATCTCGAGCGCTACCGCGACGGGTAGCACAACGCCATCGTTGTAATCCACATGGCCGCCGATGAGGTTCACACGGCCAGGGGCACGGCACGACCATTCAGGGCGCTCAGCGAACGTTCGGCAGAACGCGTCGCGGGCAACGTCGACGGCAGAGCGCTCTTTCTTAGGTTCTGTCGTTGACATATTGGACCGTCGCTCTAGTCCTGGGTCGGTCGATCTTCAGTTCGTCTCGGCATGCCGGACGGTCTCCTGAATGCCGGCGCTGCTGCCCGAGCGGCCGGGTGCCTTCCTTCCGCACTATGACGTTAACGAGATGATAAGCTACGCCGAGCGGGAGCGCGCGAACAGAGTGACCTGTCTGCAGGCGATTCAGCTCACCGACACGGCTCGACCTTGGGACGCAGCATGGGCCGCGAATTGTCTGCGGGCTTCCGCTGAGCTATCGTCGATTGGGGTAGGAGGCGGAGACATTCAGGACCGTTTGCCTGTTCCGGTCCCCTCATGGAGGGAACGATGCACAGTCAGCGCCGGGGCCTTAGCCCTCGGATCGTGCCGCTCGTCGCCCCGGCAGGTTGTCGGAGCCCCGGCAGGTCACACCGCCGACTCGCTGTTTATCGTCCCCGAACGCGCCGGAGACCCGACCGCGTTCGCGCTGATCGACATCACGAGACTCGAGACGAACCTGGAGCGCGGGACGCGCAGCCGCGCCGGTGCGCGCGTAGGCTTCGTGGTTGCCCCGGTCGGAGGGGTGGCGTACGGTCTGGCACAGGGCGACGCCGAGAGCCTGATCGCTGGGACCGCGTTGTCCAACGCGATTTGCGTGCCGGCCGGGGCCATCATCGGGCACAGGCTGAAGATCGAAACATGGGCCGACATATCGCTACCGGAGGTCGAGGTGACGGATGTGCGTGGCCTGGACGATGTAACGATCCGCCTGTCCTTGCGCCTGTGAGGCCGGCGACCAGACCCCCGCGCGCAGGCGTGTGACGTGGCCGATCCGCTGAGAACCCTGGAGCGCTCCGACAAGCACTACCTGAGCTCGGGCACGGGAATCATCTTCGCACCCCGCTTCCCCTGCTGGCTCGAGCACCCCGGCTTCTGGGACGAGATCGACGTCTACCACTACCAGCTCGCCCCCCTATTCACCGTCGCCTTCTTGAACCGTGATGCCGAGAACCCTGGCGCCACCCTGCCGACCCGCCAGCTAAGCCGCCGCTGGACGCCGGCGGAACTGGTGGCGCACTACCAGCTGGACGAGGGCCTGGAGGGCTGGGAGCATCGCTCGGCCCTGCCGGGCGGCTGGGTCCTATCGGAATGGCGGCTGCAGAACAGCGAGGACACTCCCAGGACACTCCTGGCGGTGGCCTGGACAGTCCAGGACACTGACGCGCTCGACCTATCCACGGTCCGGACAGCGCCCGGCTGGGCGTCTTTCCGCTGCGCTCTCCAGGACCGGCACGTCCACCGGCTCGCCGTCGAGGTGACCCTGGAAGCGGTGCCCGGTGGGGTCGCCGGGGGTGCCTACCTGGCGGAGCGGGGGAGCCGGGTCCCGCAGTGGGAGCTCACGCCCTTCCCAGAGAAGTGGCGGGACGGCGCCACGACAACGGTTCAGGTGGACGGCGTCAGCCTCAGCGGGGCCCTCCACGTGGCCGTCGCGTCCGAGTTCATGGTGCCGGCCGCCGGCGTGTACGCGCTGAAGCTACGGGCCCGGATCCAGCCACAAGACTCCGGCGATGTCCGGATGACCGGCCCGCTGGCCGATCAGCTATGTGAGCACGTGCCGCCACCGGTGCCTGTGCCGGTGAGCGAGCCGCCGGCGAGCACGGAGCCGGGTGCCGCGAGCCGGGCGAACTGGCAGGCGTTCTACGATGCGCTGCCCGAGCTATCCTGCTCCGATCCCTTCATCGAGCGCTACTGGCAGTATCGCTGGTACGGGCTGCGGTTGTGCAGCCACGAGGGCGGTGTGGGCAACCACTTCTATCCCGGCTGCTGCGAGGGCACCGGGTACTTCCACGTGCCGATCAGCTACAGTGCCCAGTGCCACGCACGTGAGCTGCGCTGGCTAGCGGGCCCCGAGCGTGCGCGCGGCGTCATTCTCAACTTCCTTGCCCACCAGAAGGAGAGCGGGCAGCTGCACGGGCGGATCTACGTCAATCACCTCGCGCACACCGACTTCTATTTCGCCGACTGGGGCGGCGCGGTGCTGGCTGTGGACATGGTGCATCCGGACGACAGCTTCCTGCGCGCCGTGTACCGGCCGCTCGCCCTATACGCCGAGTGGCTGGAGCGAGAGCGGGACGCGGACGGCAGCGGCCTCTGCGATGTGGTTGACCATTACGAGACCGGCCAGGAGTACATGAGCCGCTACATGGCGGTGAGTCCCGACGCCGACAGCGAGACCTGGGGCAAGCGTATCCGCCTTAAGGCTGTGGATGCTACGGTCTACGCCTACCAGCTACAGCGGGCGCTGGCGGTGATCGCGGAGCGACTGGGGGACGGCGAGGGTGCACGGCGTTGGGCCAAGGTCGCGGAGCGCACCGGCGGGGCGATCCTCGGCGTGATGTGGGGCGGCGCGGCGGGCATGTTCTCGGACGTGGACCCGCGCAGGATGCAGCGGACCGGTGTCAAGGCCGCTGTCTGCTTCTATCCTTACTTCACCGACCTGGTGGGCCAAGAGCAGATCGAAGGGCTGCGGCGGCATTTGCTCGACCCGTCCGAGTTCTGGACTGCCTACCCGGTACCGTCGACCAGCGCCGACGACCCTTACTTCAGCCCCGACGCCGAGTGGAAGGGGAAGCGGCACAACTGCCCCTGGAACGGCCGGGTCTGGCCCATGGCGAACTCGCACGTAGCCGAGGCCGTCGCACGAGCCGCGATCGAGCACGATCCGGCGCTCCGCGAGACGGCGGCGGAATTCATCCACAGGTTCATCTGCATGCTGTTCCTCGACGGTGATCCCACGCGCCCCAACTGCTACGAGCACTACAACCCGGAGACCGGGCGGCCGTCCATCTACCGCGGCTTCGACGACTACCAGCACTCCTGGGTCAACGATCTGATCGTGAAATACGTGGCCGGCTTCCGGCCGACGGGCGGTGCTGGGTTCGTGGTAGATCCGTTCCCCTTTGCTCTCGAGGCTCTGCGGCTGACGCGACTGCCGTTCCGCGGGCGCGAGATCGAGGTCGAGTTGGAGGACAACGAGTTCAGCGTCCGCGTGGACGGTAAGCCGAGTGGGGCGTCGCAGATCGGGGCAGCGGTCGAGGTCGGGCTGTGAGCGAGGCTGACTTGATCAAGTTTCTCGGTACAGCGGGCGCCCGGTTCGTCGTGGCCAAGCAGCTGCGCTATTCGGCGGGTACGTTCATCCGGTTGAACGGCAAGCATGTGATCCTGGATCCCGGGCCCGGAACTCTCGTCAGAATGGCGAAGTCGAAGCCGGCCATCGATGTGATCAAGCTCGATGCGATCATCCTCAGCCACGCCCACATCGATCACACAGGCGATGCGAACGTGCTGGTCGATGCGATGACGGAGGGCGGTTTCAAGAGGCGGGGCGTGCTGTTCGCGCCGAGCGGGTGCCTCGAGGGCGAGGATCCGGTGGTCCTCAGGTATCACCGCGGTTTCCTGCACGACATCGTCACTCTGGAAGCAGAACGGAGTTACTCGTTCGACGGCGTGACGTTCGCCACATCAGTGGCCCACGACCACGGTACCGAGACCTACGGCATCATCTTCGATCGCCAGGGCAAGAAGGTATCGTTCATGGTGGATACCCGGTTCTTCCCCGAGCTGCTCGCGAGTTATGCCGGTTCGGATGTCCTGGTTATGAATCTCGTCCGGCTGAGACCGGATGAGAGCGGAGAGGTGCTGCATCTCTGTGTCGATGACGCGAGGAAGATCCTTGCGGCGATACGTCCCCGGAAGACCGTGCTCACCCATTTCGGAATGACGATGATCCGGGCGAAGCCCTGGGTGATTGCCCAGCAGCTGTCCGACGAGCTGGGCGTCGAGGTCACGGCTGCCTCGGACGGCATGGTGGTGCAGTTGGCTGAGTAGTCAGGCTTGCCAGCTTCCCTGTCCTGTGCCTCAGTCAAAAAGCCGTAACTGAGTACCTCGGGCCGGACGGCGGAATGCAGCGGCCGAGAGTCCCGCGCGCCTCGGGTCGAGACGGAGCTTCCGGCAGGTCACCTCGAACAGATCGGCGATTCCCTCCGCGAAGACGCCCTCGCCGCACAGCCGCGTCGCAAAGCGCGGGTCGTTCAACTTGCCGCAGCGCATCTCTCGGATCCGGTTCAGCACCTTTTCCTTGCGGTCCGGGAAGTGTCGGGCCAGCCAGGCCTGGAACAGCGATGCCACTCCGTGCGGGAGCCGCAGCATCAGGTAAGCGGCACTGCGGGCGCCGGCTGCGGCCGCCGCCTCGAGGATACGCGGCAGCTCATGCTCGGTGAGCCCGGGTATCACCGGCGCCACGTTCACATTCACGGGGATGCCGGCCTCGGCGAGCCTGGCCACGGCGTCCAGGCGTCGCGCGGGACTCGAGGTACGCGGCTCCATGACGCGCTGCAGCCGATCGTCGAGTGTCGTGATGGAGAGGGTCACCGAGGCCGCCCCATGCTCAGCCAGTTCGCCCAGCACGTCGAGGTCCCGGGTCACCAGGTGGTTCTTGGTGGTTACGGAGACCGGGTTACGGAACTCGGCCAGGACCTCCAGGCAGCCGCGGGTCAGGCGGAGCCGCCGCTCGATCGGCTGGTAGGGATCAGTGACGCCGCACACGATCAGGGTCTGTGGTTCCCAGCGTGGCGAGGCCAGCCTGGCCCGCAGGAGCTCTGGCGCTTGCGCTTTCACCAGGATCTTCGTCTCGAAGTCGAGTCCTGCGGAGAAGCCCAGGTATTCGTGGTATGGCCTGGCGTAACAGTAGATGCAGCCGTGCTCGCAGCCACGGTAGGGGTTGATGCTGGTCTCGAATCCGATGTCGGGGCTGTCGTTGCAGGCGATGATGGAGCGGGAGCTGTCATGCAGGAACTCGGTACGCGGCGCTGGGTCGTCGGGGTCTGTCCAGGCGTCGCGGACGATCTCGATCCGCTCGAAGCGGTTGGGCGGGTTAAGAGTGGCGGCGCGGCCGCGGATGGGAAGGGGCTCCATGCTGCTCGCGAGTCCGGGTTTCGACGAGGGCGCGCCGGTATGGACGCGTGGACAGAAAGAAAGCTATGTCTTCGGTTTTTCTTCGGCAACCCCGGGTTGCGGAGCGGTGTCTCAAGAGATACAGACAGCGCCAGGGTGGGGGGAGTGGGTGGCGAGGAGGGAGGTGCGGTGGCAGGGTATGCTCTTGGAGTGCGAGTGGAAAGGGCGAGCGCTGCACAGAGAAGAGCGGCTCAATGGAAGAGAGGCACGGCATGAAAGCTGGGCGAGGCGTGGAGCCGGCAGGCAGCTCGGGAAATAGCGCAACAGGGAGAGCCTTTCTGGATGGCCTTGTGCAGGATCTCCGCTTCGCACTCTACCAGGCCGCCCGACGGCGGGGATTCACCTTGCTGGTCGTGCTCACGCTCGCGGTGGGGATCGGCGCGAACGTGGCGATCTTCAGCGTGATGAAAGGCCTGATTCTGCGGTCGCTTCCCTACCCGGAGCCGGAACGGGTGGTAGCGATTTGGGAGACCCCGACGGGACGCAGGGCGTACCAGCCGTTCGCCTCTCCCGACTACTTCGACATGCGGGAACAGAACAGCTCGCTGAAGGAGATGGGGGTCTACCGGTTCGATTGGGTCAATCTGGCTGGGGAGGAGGAAGCGGCTCGAGTCTTCGGGGTGCGCTGCACGGCCAGCGTGCTGCGGGCGCTTGGCGTGCAACCGAGCATGGGACGGCTGTTCACCGACGATGAAGAGATCGATGGGAATCACCGGGTGGTGATTCTCAGTGACGCGCTTTGGCGGCGTCAGCACGGCGCGGACCCCGACATCGTTGGTAGGCGGATCACGGTCAACGGTGAGAGTTTCGCTGTGATCGGTGTCATGCCGCCGGAGTACGAGTTCCCGAAGCCGTGGAGCTCGATGTCCGATGAGCCGGAGGTCTGGACGCCCCTGGTACTTGTGCGGGCCGACAGTCTCCGGGGCTGGCACCATCTCGCCGCCCTTGGCCGGCTCCAAGACGGCGTCACGGTCGCGCAGGCGGAGGCCGATCTGCGGACGATCGCCGCCGGCCTCGCCGAGGCCTATCCGAATACGAATGCCCAGGTACAGGTGTGGATCGACCCGCTGATGCAGCGGGCCCTGGGTGGCGTCCGCAGCTTTCTCGTGCTGCTGCTGGGAGTCGTGGGGCTCGTGCTGCTGATCGCCTGCGCGAACGTGGCCAGCATGTTGCTGGCGCGGGGCACGACCCGCACGAGCGAGCTGGCGATTCGCGCCTCGATGGGCGCGGCGCGGCCGCGTCTGATCCGGCAACTGGTGACGGAGAGTATGGTGCTGTCGGCGTTGGGCGGTGTGGCGGGCGTGCTCATCGCCGTGGGTACCATGGGCGGCATCAAGGGCCTGATTCCTCCCAGCATCCCCAGGGTGGACGGAATAGCGGTCGATGGCTGGGTGCTGCTCTTCTCACTCTTTGTGACGCTGATAACCGGTTTGGCTTTCGGCCTGGCGCCGGCGCTGTTCGCGTCCCGCACCGACCTGGTTGGGGCTCTGAAAGAAGGGCGGGGCAGTCAGGCGGGTGGTCGGACGCGAAACCGTTTCCTCGGGATGCTGGTGACGGGTCAGCTCGCCATCGCGTGCGTTCTGGCGAACGGTGCGGCCCTCCTCATCGTCAGCTACCTGGAGGTGCTGGAGATTCCCCGGGGATTCGCTACCGAGCACGTGCTGATCGCCGGCATTCCGCTCAACGGGCCACGCTACGAGGAGACCGAAGGGCGTGTCGCCTTCTGGAACCGACTGCTCGAGCGCATCCAGGGCCTGCCGGGGGTCGAATACGCCGCGGCGACGAACAAGCTGCCTCTGGTAGGAGGCAATAACGGTTGGGTCCTGGTGGATGGCGAAACGTACGATCCGCAGGCGCGGCGGCCGCTGGTCGAGTACTCGTACGTGAGTCCTGGTTACATCGATGCGATGGGGATAGCCCTGCTATCGGGGAGAAAGCTTGAGGAGCGCGACGTGGCGCGCGCGGAAGTCGCAACCGACAGGGTCGCACTGGTCAATCAGGCTTTCGTCGATCGCTATTGGCCCGGCGAGAGTGCGCTGGGTAGAAGGGTACGCCAGAACGGTGAGCCGCCGGAGTGGATCGCTACCGTCGTCGGCGTGGTCGCCGACGTCCGCCAGTGGGGCCTCGAGTACCCGCCGCTCCCCGAGATGTACTTCCCACACAGCACCCAGCTTTGGTCGCACACACGATTGGTCGTTCGGGCCTCGGGTGATCCGCAGGCGCTGGTACCGGCTCTGCGGCAAGCTGTCCGCGAGATAGACAGCCAGATACCGTTCTCCGGAGTCCGCACGATGGATGACGTGGTGACGAGCGCCAACGAGCGCCGGCGCTTCTACACGCTGCTCGTCACACTCTTCGCCGTCACGGCGCTCATCCTCGTGGTCGGTGGGACCTACGGCGTGATGTCGTACTACGTGTCTCAGCGGACCCACGAGGTCGGTGTGCGGGTGGCGCTCGGGGCCGACAGTGGCAAGGTCCTACGGTTGTTCTTGCGTCAGGGGCTGCGTTTGATCCTCCTCGGGCTGGCCATCGGTCTCGTCGGGTCCGTGCTCTCGGCAAGTCTGACCTCGAGCCTGGCATACGGCATCAGCCCCCTAAACCCCCTGTTCATGGCCGGCGGCGCGCTCATAATGACCTTGCTTGCACTCGCCGCGATCACCGTGCCCGTGTTCCGGGCTGTCCGGGTCGATCCCAATCAGGCGCTGCGAACGGAGTAGCTACACTCTCTCCCTGGCCGAGGTCCCGCAGGCCCGGGAGGTTCAGCTGCATCGTCAGCCGTGCCGTCGAGCGCTAGCTCAGGTCAGCCGTCGCCAGGAACCTCGGCTGTTGCCGCACCTGCGTCGCCTGCTCGAACGCGTAGGCGATGCGGATGAGCGTGGGCTCGGACCAGGCGCGCCCGAAGAACGAGATCCCCACAGGCAGCCCGAACACGTAGCCGGCCGGCACACTGATGTTCGGGTAGCCGGCGATCGCCGCGGGCGATGAGCTGCCGCCCATGAAGTGATCGCCGTTGACCAGGTCAATCGGCCAGGGCGGTGAACCGGTGGGCGCGGCGAGTGCGTCGAGCCGGTGCTCGTCCACGATGGCATCGATCCCCTCGGGTGCCGCGAGGCGCTTCGCCTTCTCCAGGCTCTCCAGGTACTCCTGCTCCGTGAGTGGGCCCTTCTCCTGGGCGGCGAGCATCCGCTCCTGGCCGAAGTACTTCAGCTCGAGGTCATGGTGCGCCTCGTTGAAGGCGATGATCTCCTCCAGAGTCTTGACCGGCGCGCCCGGGCCGAGGCCCTCCAGGTACTTGTTGAGGTCGGCCTTGAACTCGTAGAGCAGCACCTGGTAGGAGGGTCGGTTGATCTCGCCGGCGTTGGGGATGTCGGCGGGATCGATGATCTCGGCGCCGGCGTCGCGGAGCGCCTGGATCGCCTCCTCCATGATGCGGTCGGTCTCCTCGCTGAAGCCGAAGTAGCGCTCGCGCGGGAGGCCGATGCGGGCACCCCGTAGTCCGTCGGGATCGAGGAAGCGCGTGTAATCGGACTGGAGGTGGCCGCGGCTCTCGCGCGTGGCGGCGTCCCGCTCATCGACGCCGGTCATCGCGCCGAGCAGGGTTGCCGCGTCGGCCACGGTCCGCGCCATGGGCCCGGCGGTGTCCTGGCTATGGGCGATGGGAACAATGCCCGAGCGGCTGACGAGTCCGACCGTCGGCTTGATGCCGACGACCGAGTTCGCCGAGGCCGGGCAGACGATCGACCCGTTGGTCTCGGTGCCTACGGCGCCGGCGCAGTAGTTGGCCGAGACGGAAGCGCCGGAGCCCGAGCTCGAGCCGCAGGGGTTGCGGTCGAGGACGTAGGGGTTCTTGCCTTGACCGCCGCGCCCGCTCCAGCCGCTCGACGAGTGGCTGCCGCGGAAGTTCGCCCATTCACTGAGGTTCGCCTTCCCGAGGATGATGGCGCCGGCGGCCTGCAGCCGCTCCACCAGGAACGCATCGCGCGCCGGCCGGGAGCCCAGCAGGGCATAGGAGCCGGCGGTCGTCATCATCTTGTCCGCTGTGTCAATGTTGTCCTTCACGATCACCGGGATCCCATGGAGTGGACCGCGGACGCGGTTCGCGCGGCGCTCGGCGTCCAGCCGGTCGGCGATCTGCAGCGCGTCCGGGTTGAGCTGCAGCACGTTGCGGGTCGCCGGCCCGTTCCAGTCGAGCGCCTCGATCCGCTCGATGTAGCGCTCAACCAGGTATCGGGCGGTGAACCGGCCGGCCGCCATCCACCTCTGCATCTCGGCGATCGGCATCTCCTCCAGCTCGAAGGGCGGGATGCGGGGCACGGCGGCGCGAACGGACTCCGCCCTGCGCGTGAGTTCGATGGGCGCTGCGGCGGCCAGTCCCCCGGCTGCTGCATAGCGGAGGAAGCTGCGTCGACTGACGCCCGTGCGGTGATTCCGGTCGTGTGCTGACTGAAGGCTCATCGTTGCACCCTCGGGCTAAGTGGTTCGGCGGACGAGCTCACTGCGGCAGCACTCTGCCTCTCAGGACGCGCAGCGAGCACCGCGTTCCAGGAGCCCTATCGCTGAGTCGTGATCCTCTGGGCGTTATACGGGTGGTTCGTGCCGCCTGTCAAACGCGGAGTGAGCAGCGACCGTGCAGGTTTGCAGAAGTGAGTTGAGGTGCTTCGTGAACCACGGCGCCTGGCCTGACCAGCCCGGCCACGGTCGCGGCGAAGCCCTCCTCGAACCCGACGCGCGGCGCGAAGCCGAGCCGACGTGCCTTCTCGATGGAGAACTGCAAGCGCGCACCAAGGTTCTTCACGATGTAGGTGGTGAGCAGCGGCCGCCCGGGGAGCCGAAGAATGCGCCAGGCGCTCTCCATCGCCACGGCGCACAGGTGCGCTGCCGATCTCGGAATCACGAACCGCGGTGGCGGTGCGCCGACTGCGTCCGCGATTCGCTGGCAGAAGTCCCTCAAGGTCAAGCTCGTCCCGTCGTGGCAGAGGTAACCCTGACCCGCAGTGCGCGGGTCGGTGGC
>CANPVY010000069.1 GCA_947581845.1 uncultured bacterium
AGTGGCACCCATGGCTACTCCCACTCGATCGTGGCCGGCGGCTTCGAGCTCACGTCGTAGGTGACCCGGTTGATCCCGGCGACCTCGTTGATGATGCGCGTCGCGATCCGCGCCAGCACATCGTGGGGGAACTCGTACCAATCGGCCGTCATTCCATCGCGACTGGTCACTGCGCGCAGCGCGATCACGTTCTCGTACGTCCGTCCGTCGCCCATGACGCCAACAGAACGCACGGGCAGCACCACCGCGAAGGCCTGCCAGATCTCGTCGTAAAGGCCCGCAGCGCGAATCTCCTCGATGTAGATCGCGTCGGACTCGCGCAGCACATCGACTCGCTCACGGGTCACGGCACCGAGCACGCGCACAGCAAGGCCCGGCCCCGGGAAGGGGTGCCGACCGACCAGCTCTTCCGGCAGCCCGAGCTCACGACCCACCTGTCGCACCTCATCCTTGAACAGCTCACGCAGCGGCTCGATCAGCTGGAACGGCAGCCGATCGGGCAAGCCGCCTACGTTGTGGTGAGTCTTGATCGTGTCGGAGGGGCCGCGTACTGAGAGCGACTCGATCACATCGGGATAGAGTGTGCCCTGGACGAGGAACTCAATGTCCTCGCTGATCAAGCGAGCCTCTCTCTCGAACACCTCGATGAAGGTGTGGCCGATGATCCGGCGCTTCTCCTCCGGATCCTCAACACCGGTCAGCCGATCGAGGAAGATATCGGCCGCATCGACGACCCGCAGGTCGATCCCGAGATGCTGCTCGAAGGTACGTGCCACCCAGTCGCGCTCGCCTTTCCGCAGCAGGCCCGTATCGACGAAGATGCAAGTCAGTCTGTCGCCGACCGCACGATGGACCAGCACCGTCGCCACAGACGAATCGACACCGCCCGAGAGCGCCGCAATGACGCGCCCGCGATCGCCCAGCTGTTCACGGATCGCCGCGACCTGATTCTCGATGAAGGAGCCGGCTGTCCAGCTCGGCTCACAGCCACAGACGCGGAAGAGGAAATTCGAGATGATCTCGCCGCCGCGAGCCGTGTGTGCCACTTCTGGATGGAACTGCACGCCGAAGAGCGGCCGGTCCTTCGCCCGGAAAGCCGCGACTGGCACGGTCTCGGTGGCAGCCAGCACCTCGAAGCCGGGCGGTACCGTCTCCACGCGGTCGCCGTGGCTCATCCACACCGTCGTGCGCTCACCTGCCTGGAAACCATCGAACAGATCGTCGGGCTCCAGAACCGTGAGCTCGGCACGACCGTACTCCCGCTTCGCGGCGCTGTTCACGGGACCGCCGCTCAACTGAGCGATCAGGTGCATCCCGTAGCAGATGCCCAGGACCGGGACACCCAAGTCAAGCAGCGCGGCATCCGCGCTGGGGACGTCGTCCCCATAGACGCTCGCCGGCCCTCCCGAGAGCACCACACCGGTCGGCTCCGAGTCCCGGATCCAGTCGATCGTGCAGCTCGGCGGGTGGATCTCGCAGTAGACGCGCTCCTCTCGGATACGCCGCGCGATGAGCTGCGTGTACTGTGATCCGTAGTCGAGGATCAGGATCCGATCGCTGGGCCTGGTGTTACGTCCCATCCACCGTTTCCATGCTCCTGGTTGCCCATCCAATGCCGACGTCGGTCAGGCCTGCGGGCGGTCTCAGTAGGCTCGCGCCCATACCACTTCCTGGACTGCCTTACGGCCGCAGATGCAACGCTCCGGGTAGGACTCGCTGGCGAAGTCCTCATTCGGGATGAGGCGGACGGTCGCCTTCGTGTCGTCCTTGACGCGCGTCTCACACTCCTTCGCCCCGCAATAGCCCGTGTAGATGAAGCCGCCAACCGATGCAATGATCTTCTTGAACTCCTCGTAATCCGTCACACCACGGTAGGAATGCTCCTCACGGCGCCGGATAGCCGCATCCAAGAGTTCCTGTTGCATCTCCTCGAGGAGCTTGGCCAGACTAACCGGTGCCTCGCTCGCCGCGATAACTCGCTTACGCAGCTTGGCCTCGCCAGCGAACCGCCGCACGACTGTCACCTGCCCCTTCTCCACGTCGTTGGGCCCGATCTCGACGCGAATCGGTACACCTTTGCCCTCCCACTCGTAGTACTTGGCGCCCGGGTTGAGCGTGTCGCGGTCGTCGAGCCTGACGCGCACGTTGCCCTCCAGCTGGCTCTTGAGCCGTGCGCTGGCCTCCAGGACCTCCGTGCGTTGCCTGTCCGACTTCCAGATGGGAACGATGACCAATTGGATCGGCGCGAGTCGCGGCGGCAGCACCAAACCCAGGTCGTCGCCGTGCGTCATTACCAGGCCGCCGAGCAGTCTGGTCGACACACCCCACGACGTGCTCCAGACGTACTCGTGCTCGCCCTCCTCGGTCTGATACTTCACGTCAAAGGCCCGAGCGAAGTTCTGGCCGAGGTTGTGGGATGTCCCGGCTTGCAGCGCCCAGTTATCCTGCATCAGCGCCTCGCAGGCATAGGTGCGCACAGCGCCCGCGAACCTGTCCCACTCCGTCTTGACACCGGTGAGCGGAGGCATCGCCATCCACTCCTCCATGAACTTCCGGTAGATGCCGAGGATCAACAGCGTCTCCGCCTCCGCGTCCTCCTCCGTCGCGTGTGCGGTGTGGCCTTCCTGCCAGAGGAACTCGAGCGTACGCAGGAACGGGCGGGTTCGCATCTCCCAGCGCACGACGTTCGCCCACTGGTTGATCAGCATCGGCAGGTCGCGGTAGCTCTGGATCCAGTCGGCCATGATCGGCCAGATGATCGCTTCCGAGGTCGGACGCACGACCAGCGGCTCCTCCAGCTGTTTCCCGCCGCCGTGGGTCACCAGCGCGGTTTCCGGTGCGAAACCCTCGACGTGCTCGGCCTCTCTCTGGAGGAAGCTCTGCGGAATAAAGAGTGGGAAGTAGGCGTTCTGGTGCCCCGTCTCTTTGAACATGCGGTCCAACGCCGCCTGCATCAGCTCCCAGATCGCGTAGCCATGGGGACGTATCACCATGCAGCCACGCACGGGACTGTAGCCGGCGAGTTCGGCCCGTTGCACAACCTCGTTGTACCAGGCGGAGAAATCCTCGCTCCGCGCGGTCAGCGCCTTGTCTTCCGCCATCGACCCGCTCTAAGCCTCCCGTGTCTCTTCCGCTTCGTCAGCTGGGCCGCTATCCGCCGCTTGCGGCTCCAGAGTCTCCTCCCCCGCTTCGCTCTCGGACAGCAGCCAGAGGGCAGCCGATACGAGTCCGACAGAGCCGATCCAGCCGAGGGCTCGGCTGCTACGCGAACCGAGCAGCCGCTTGAGCAGCGTGCCGGATCCGACGATTACCACAGCGCCAAGCACGGCACCGGCACTCAGTGGCATGAGTCGCTGCCAGGCGGTGCCCAGCCAGCGGTCGAGGATCGCGTCGGCGATCGTGGCCATCGCGCTGCGCTCGTTGTTCATCGACCCTGCGCCGGATCGCTCGCGCTCGGGCTGGACTGACTCCAGCCCGGGTCAAAGTGATAG
>CANPVY010000070.1 GCA_947581845.1 uncultured bacterium
CGTAGGATTGGGATACGACAATTCAGGATACCGAGCAGTTGAGGAAATCGAGCCATGAGCGGCCAGGTGGCAGTCGCTGGAAAGGTCGTCGCTCGCACTCTCACGCTGCTACTCGCGGGTGGCGCGCTCGCCTGTGACGACGGTCCTCTGGAGGACCTGCTGGGTCCCCTCAAGGACCCGTCCGTCATCATGGTCAGTGTATCCATCGATCGCGATTCAACGCGGCCCGGCGACGTCTTGCACGTCACCGTAACCGCGAGGAACCCAACGAGACATCGCTTCGGCATGGACCCAGCCTTGGCGCGCGGCGGCCTGCTGCTCGAGTTCGAGGTTCGCTCGCCGGACGGCACGTTGGTCTGGCCTGATCGGGGCGGGTTGGTCCCTCTGGATCCCCTAGCCGGGGGTGCCAACGGTGCTCGGACGAGGCGGTACGAGCTTGGGCCTTTCCAGTCCCTCGTGGCCCGGTTCGACTGGACGGCCATGCGCGAATCCTACACCTGGCCTTCCGGCAAGGTCACGACAGCCTTGCCTTCCGGAACCTACAAGGTTACGGGTCGCCTCAACGTCGTCGGCGGGCGGCGCAGCGAGCCTGTCTCGGTACGAGTGCTGCCTGTCCTGACGCTTACGCTCGACGTCGAGCCAGCGGTTCCGGCCCCGGGCGACACGGTGACCATCACGACCACCGTGACCAACGAATCCGATAAGCGGGTGACCATTCCGGACCTCGGGTCCTGTCGATTCGGCCTCTGGGTGGGGCGACTGGGCTCGCTCGCCGCCCACCTGACGGAGTGTCCCGTGGAGGAGCGGCAACTGGCCCTCTTCCCGCAGCGTTCTACGTGGCGGGTGCTCCGCTGGCAGGCTGGCGAGTCCGGAGACTACGTGATCGTCGCTGACCTTGCCGGCACGATTCAGCCGGATCTGTTGATTACCAGGCCTTTGGTGGTGCGATGATCCCAGCCGCGTCGTGCCGCCCGGGCTGACAGCGGGCGCGGCAGACCTGGGGAAGCCGTTTTTCTGCTCAGGCCGGAAGTCTACCTGGCCACCGCTCGCCTACCTATTTTCTACGCACTGGCAAGCGTTCCTAGACCTGTCCGCGCGTTGCCTCGGGCAAGGCGGCCCGAGCGTGCGTGCTGCTAGGGAGGTCCGTTGCATGTTGGAGATCGATGGCCACAGCCTGACCCTGGAGGACGTGGAGCGTATCGCCCGTGGCCTGAAAACGGAGATCGCTCTCAGCGCTCCTGCCTGTGACGCGATCGATGCCTCCCGTCAGGTTGTGGACCGCGCCCTCGCGGCGGGGGAGCGCGTTTACGGTGTCACCACGGGCTTCGGCCGCCTCGCCGAGGTGGTCATCCCGCCGGAACGGCGTTTGGAGATGCAGGTGAACCTGATCCGCAGCCACGCCTGTGGATTCGGGCCGCCGGCCAGGCGCGAGCTGAGTCGCGCGATGCTGCTGCTGCGGGCCAACTCGCTGGCACGCGGCAATTCGGGTATTCGCCGTGAAGTCGTGGAGTTGTTGCTCGCCTTGCTGCGCAGCGGGCTCGACCCGGTGGTTCCGGAGTTCGGCTCCGTAGGCGCGAGCGGCGATCTGGTTCCGCTGGCCCATATGGCGCTGTGTCTCGTGGGCGAGGGCTACTTCCACAGCCCCGAGGGCCCCGAGCCGGTGTCGCAGGCTCTCGAACGAGTGGGACTGAGGCCGCTGACGTTGCGTGAAAAGGAAGGGCTGGCGCTGATCAACGGAACCCAGGCCACGACGGGCCTCGGTGTGCTGGCGCTGCTGCGCGCTGAGGCCGCTGCGGAGACAGCGGAACTCGCTGGCGCGATGTCGCTAGAGGGTCTCAAGGGAACACCGACCCCGTTTGCCGAGGAGGTGCACGCCAGCCGGCCACACCCCGGCCAGATCACGACTGCGGCGCGGCTACGCTCGTTGCTGGCCGACAGCGAGATCCGCGAATCGCATCGCTACGGCGATCCGCGGGTCCAGGACGCGTACTCGCTCCGCTGCATGCCTCAGGTCCACGGCGCCGCCCGTGACGTGATGGGCTTCGTCAGAGGCGTGCTGGAGATCGAGATCAACAGCTCCACCGACAATCCGCTCGTCTTCGTCGATTCCGGCGAGATACTGAGTGCGGGTAACTTCCACGCCCAGCTGATCGCGGAGGTCCTCGATTTCCTCACCATCGCGTGCACCGATCTGGCCGCGATCAGCGAGCGGCGGATCGAGCGCCTGCTCAACCCTGACCTGTCCAACCTGCCGGCGTTCCTGTCGCGTGACCCGGGCGTGGAGTCGGGCCTGATGACGATCCAGGCCGCGGTCGTCGATGCGTTGTCGGAGATGCGAGTCCTGTCGCATCCGGCGAGCGTCGACTCGGTCACGACCAGCGCCAACAAGGAGGACCACGTCTCGATGGGTCTGGCGGCGGCACGTAAGGCGTGGCGAGCGGTAGAGTGCCTGCAGTACGTGCTGGCGGTGGAGTTGTTGTGTGCGGCGCAGGCACTCGAGTTCCTCAAGCCGCTGACGCCCGGTGTGGGTGTTCAGACGGGCTACGACCTCGTTCGTCAGCACGTGGCGCCGCTGGAGGGCGACCGCGTGCTCAGCGCTGACATCGAGCGGCTGCGCGCTTTGGTGGATGCCGGTGCGTTACGTGATGTGGTGCTCGAGTGCGCTTCGCGCAGCCGCAGTTAGGCCGGAGTGGCCCGCAGCGTGAAACCGGCGTAATGTCGACAGCGTACGGTTAGGTGGTTCTTCTTAGCAGCCGTTTGTTTTGAACCGAGGCTGACACACATGGGCATTCTGTCCTGGATCATACTCGGGTTCATCGCCGGTACCATCGCCAGGATCCTGCACCCTGGGCGCGATCGCGGCGGCTGCTTGCTGACGATTCTGCTCGGTATCGGCGGCGCCCTGGTGGGTGGCTATATCGGAACGATGCTGGGCTGGGGCCGGGTGAGCGGCTTCGATCTGCGCTCCCTGGCGCTGGCCGTGTTGGGCGCCTTGGTCTTGCTGATCGCCTTCCGCGTGCTGTTCGGGAAGCGGCGCTAGCGTCGCGCGCGCGGCGCCTGTAGGCTCCCTTCGCCATAACTCGTTGTCCACCAATCATTTCCGATCTCGGCTGGCCGATCAAAGTCCCGTCCGAAACCGATAAACATTTTGCGTCAAAATGCAAACTATGACCGGTCAGTTTGTCCGCGCCGGTCGTAAGTCCTTGCCGCTTCTTGCGCTGCTCACTGGCACAAAGATGGCACTGTGACTGAGACGCAAGACCCGCCGAGCACAGGCAGGCAAGGAGCTTGAGGCACCAATGGGCGCGTGGAGATGTCAGCGAGGGTACACGCTCGTGGACACGGCGGTGGTGCTGATGCTGATCGGCACGGTGCTCAGTACCACGGGTCCGCTGAGCCGCCGCGTGGTCGCCCGCTACCAGCTCAACACTGCGGTGCACACGCTGGTAGCGGACCTGGCGCAGGCGAAGATCCGGGCCATCCAGTCCAACGCCGTGGCCACGGTGCGTCGCGAATCGAACCGGGATTACCACGTCTCCGGTTCGCCACGACAGTTGCCGGGGATGGTGCGATTCGACGCCGCGAGCGCCGACTCCGTCGTCTACAACGGGCTCGGCGCGCTGAGCGGCGGCTCGACTCAGCGATTCGTACTCGTGAACTCGTTTGGGGAAACGCGGGAGGTCCGCGTCTACGCGGCGGGCGGCCACGAGGTGAGGAAGCTGTGATGAAGACCGCCGGTTTCAGTCTGGTCGAGCTCTTGGTCGCACTGGTGATCTTCAGCTTTGGTGTGCTCGCAGGGGTCGCGCTCCTAGGGGCGGGCCACCGCTGGGAGGGACAGGCGGAGCTGGAGACACAGATGACGGTCGCGGCGGAGATGAAGATCGAGGAACTGAAGGCCATCGCTGGCAGCGAGCAGGTGGACACGGTGCAGCTGGCGATGGGCGGCGACTTGGACGCGAACGTGGCGGAGCACTGGGATACGGTGGAGCTGGACGGGCGAGTGTTCGTTCGGCGCTGGTGGGTCGGGGCGGGGCCGGCCGGTGCGCGACAGGTCGCGGTGCGGGCTCAGGCGCTGAATCCGCCGGCCGGCGGGCAGGCGGTGCTATGGACTTACTTCATCCATGAGTAGTCGCTACCAACACGGGAGCCACGCTGGCCAGGCGGCCGGTTTCAGCACGATGGGGATGATCGTCGCCATCATGCTGCTGGGTTTCCTGTTGTCGCCGCTGTTGGGCACGATCATCAGCGCTCAGCACGGCTTCGTGGCGAGCCGCCAGCGCGCTCGCGCGGCGGGCAACGTTCGCTATGCCCACCTCGCTCTGACGCGCTTCATGCGGCTGGCGGGCAGCAGCCCGCTGGGTGTCCCGGTGGACGGGATCGATCCGGATCCCGACGGCAACAGTGCCTTCGATGACGTTCGCCTGCGCGCGGACTACAACCCTGCGGACGGCGATATCGATGATCCTGGCGAGGATCTCGTCTTC
>CANPVY010000071.1 GCA_947581845.1 uncultured bacterium
TCGCGGCCATCCGGATTGAGGATCGGGTCGATAATGATGACCGCGTTCTGGAGCACTTCCATTGTCGCCGGGTCATCGCGCGTGGTGAGATGCTCCAGCAGCTTGAGCAGGCCCTCAGTGCCCGACAGCTCGAACCCATGGATCGAGCCACCGTACCAGAGGATGACCGGCTGCCCCTCGATGATCGCCGCCGCCTGCTGCGGTGTGGTCTCTCGGGGATCCGCTAACCGATGTGCGTTCTCTCGGATCGCGTCTAGTCGCTGGTAATTGGCCGGCGCGGTCACGATGGCGGCCAGCAGCAGCCGGCCCTCCCAGCTCTCACCCTGCTCAATCACGTGTACCCGGTCCGAGAGTTGGGCGAGCTGCCTCAGGTAGTGGACCGTCTCGTGGTGCAGAGTGATCTGCTCACCAAAGTCGTGACCGGTGATTTCCGCGAAGCCCGGGACCTGCGCGGATACGGGCATCGCGGCGAACCAGACGACAGCGAGAAGAGTGGTTGGGGCAGCGATTGCGATACGCGTGATCATTGGCACGTGCTCCTGCCTCGGGTATTGGGACTACCCGGCACCGTACGACGGTCGGTTGCCAAGTCCCTTGCGGATTGATCTGGAGATGAACGTGTTTCCCGGTGCCGCGAAGCTACCGCCGCGACGTTGCACGCGCCAGCCTCCCGGCCCGGGACAGCCGATACCGGTGAAGTGCTTGACTTGACGCGGCGAGAGATTTCGCGTTCTGGCGAAAGAGACGGCGTTTCAAGTTTCGGGGGCGGCGCTCAGACCGGCGGCGCCCCCTCCACTACGACCTCCTTGGCGACTCGGCGATTGTACACCAGGTAGCCGCCCTCAGCCTCCACTATGTCCGTCTCGAACTGGGCGGCCTCGTACTCCTTCTTCTTCGCCTCCGCCGCTTCGTGAGTATCGTAGACCTCCCCGTCCCACATGAACTTCTCTCCGTCAATGAACCGCGCGATCGGGGGGTTCATGGCGACTCCTCTGTGATCCGTCCGTTCAGGATCTGTACGGGCTCGGGCCCAGATCCCGCAGCGTCTCCACCATTTCCTTGGCCACCTGAGCGAAGCGCGGGCCCTCGGAGGCCGATATCCACTCCAGCCGGAAACGCTCCGGCTCCAGGCCGAAATCCTCCAGCATCAGCTCGATCGCCTCGGCGCGCTTCTCGGCCCGCAGGTTGCCGTCTTGGTAGTGGCAGTCTCCAGGGTGACAGCCGCAGATCAGCACACCGTCGGCACCGTTGTTGAGCGCGTCCACCACCATGTTGGGATGGACCATGCTGCTGCACATCACCCTGATGATGTGCACGTTACAGGGATACTGCATCTTGGCTGTGCCGGCTGCGTCCGCGCCGGCGTACGAGCACCAGTTACAGCAGAAGCTCACAACCACCGGTTCGAATTGCTGGTCGTCCATTTATGCCACCTCCAAGACGGCTCTCACCATGGCCGCGAATTGCTCGGGCTTGAAGTTGCGCACGTAGGCGCCCTGCTTGGGGCAAGTGGCCATGCATGACCCGCATCCCTTACACAGGGCCTCGTTGACCTGCACCGTCTTCTTGATGTCACCCTTCTTCATGTACTCGATCAGCGTGATGGCATGCGCCGGACAGGGTTCGATGCAGTAGGCGCATCCGTCGCAGTTCTCGTCGATGATCTGCGAGACCAGCGGATCCTTCTCCGCCTGGCTCTGCGCGATCACCGTGGCCACCCGGGAGGCCGCCGCCTCACCGCTGACGAGGGACCAGGCGGCGCTATAGTCCTCACGGGCGCTGCCGCACATGAAGACGCCGTCCGTGTTGAAGTCGAGAGGGTTGAGGTTTCCTAGCGCGCCCACGAAGAAGGCATCGTCGTCCCGCGTGAGATAGAGGGCCTGCTCGAAGTCGCCCTGCTCGCCGGTCTGGCCCATCTTCTCGCCGGTCGCGACAACCACGGCACCGGCCAGCAATTCCTTCGGGCCCTCAGGCGTCAGAACCTCGGCCTTGTAGTTGCCCACGTATCCCTCCAGACGCCCGACTCGCGCCTGCGGGTAGACCTTCACCTTGCCGTTGCTGCCCAGGGAGCTGAGCGTGGGTTCTGTCACGGCCTTCGCCTCGGCCTCCAGTGCCGCGCCGGGGTCGGCCTCCGCGATGACGAGATGCGTCTCGAACCCCATCTCCCCCAGCCTGGCAGCGCACGCCAGGCCGGCCGGGCTGCCGCCCACCACGAGGCAGCTTTGGGTGACCGGGAAGCGGATCGGCTCGAACGGTTCTGAGAGCGCGACCCGAGCGACTCCCATGCGCATGAGGGTCCTGGCCTTGCTGGCCAAGCCCTCCCTGTCGCTGGCGTGCACCCAGGCGCATTGGTTGCGCAGGTTGACGATCTCGAGAAGGTGGCGGTTGAGACCGCCCGCCTCGCTGTACTGCTGGAACAGGCTCTCGTGGGTCCTGGGGGAGCAGGCCCCCAGCACCAGGCGGTTGTACTCCCCGGTGCTGATCAGGTCCTTGATCGCGACGCCGTCGCAGCCAAACGGGGTGACTTCCGCCCGCGCGACTCCCGGCAGCGAGGTGACGTAATCCCGCAGCTCCCCTACGTCTAGGACGCCCGCGATGTTGGCTCCGCAGCGGCAGATCACCACCGCGATCTTCGGCTCGTCGCCGGGCCTGACATCGTGAAGCTTCGGCGCGGGCGGCGGGGTCACCTCGGTCCCGCGGACGTCGGCCAGGCGGGCAGTCGCGCCTGCCGCCGCGGCACAGGCCTGGATAACCGCCTCGCGGATACCCTTGGGTCCCTCGGCCGTGCCGCACAGAAAGATCCCTTCACGCGTGGTGTGGAGTGGGTGAAGGTCCCCCTGCGGCTTACGGGGATAGCCCTGCTCGTCCAGCCCGATCCCCAGCCGCTCGGCCAGCCTGTCGAAGCCGGCAGGCGGCCTCAGGGGGCAGGAGAGGACCAGCATGTCGGCCTCGAGCTCGCTGTCCTGGCCGCTGGCGGCGCTGCACGAGATCACCACCCCACCGCCCTCGCCCTGGCGGACTGCCACCGACGAGGCGTTCAGGAAGCGCACGCCGCGCTGCTCGGCGTCGGCGCGGAAGGCCTCGTAGCCTCTTCCCTCTGTCTTGGGACCGCCGGAGATGACCGTGACCTCGGCCTCGGCATCTCGCTCGAGCGTCCCCAAAGCCTCGGAGGTGGCCGCCATGAAGCACAGTGGCGAGGCCGCTCGCTTCTGCTTGTCGAAGTCCTCGCAGACGATCCAGGCGACGCGCCGCGGCGCGGACCCGTCGTCGCGCTTGACCACGCCAGCGGTCGGCCCCAACCCGGACAGCAGCCGCTCGTACTCCAGCGAGGTGAGTACGTTCTCCAACTCCCCGTGCCCGAGCCGCTCCGCCAGCTCGCCGCGCTGTTCCTCGGCGCCGCTGGCCACCAGGACCGCCCCCACCTCGAGCCTTACCTCCGTCGGCTTCTGCGCGAAGTCGATCGCCCCGGGCTCACAGGCCTTCTGGCACAGCGGCTCGCTGCCCTCCCCGCACACCCCCTGCTTGATGTAAGTGCACGCTTCGGGGTCGATGAGCGCTTTGCGCGGCGGGAACGGCGACCAGAACCTGATCGCCTTGCTCTTGCCGCGGCCGAGGTCGAAGTCCATGGGCACCCCGCCAACCGGGCACACCGGGAAGCACTCCGTGCAGGCGTTGCACTTGAGAGGGTCCACGTACCTGACCTTCTTCTCGATGCACACCGAGAATCCGCCGTCGGTCTGCCCGAGTTCCTTGAGTTCGGCGAAGGCGATGATGTTGACGTTCTGGTTGCTGGTGAGTTCCAGCATCTTGGGCAGCTGGGTGCACGTCGCACACTCGTTGGTCGGATACATCTTGTCCAGCTGGGCCATCGTGCCACCGATGGTGGGCCGCTCCTCGAGGAGGTGGACCTTGATCCCGTGCTGAACGAGCTCCGCCGCCGCCCGCATGCCAGAGATGCCACTCCCGACAACAAGCACCGATCCTTTCATTTCACCTCCGTTGGTCACGGGCTAGCACTTCGGCTCGGACTTCTCGGGCAAGCTTCATATATCCTGCTGAGCTGACGCGTTCAGCTCGGTTAGGACCGATTCGCGGCTGCGTGGCTTAGTGGAATGTCGTGCGGGCTTCGTCTCCAGCAGATGCTCCACCAGGCTGGGGCGAAGCAGATAGTAGCACCTGAGTGGACCCCGCGACTCGCAGTCCACCAAGCCGGCACGGCGCAACGCGGACATATGCTGCGAGAGATTCGGCTGTGAGACGGATATGGGCGCGTTGAGTTGCTTGACGCACTTGACGCCCGTGAGCAGGCTCTCCAGGATGGCCAGTCGAACGGGATGCGCCACGACCTTGAAGAGCGCTGCCAGCTCCTGGAGGTTCCTGTCGTTGGCATCGGTTGGCTGTCTCGCGGTGCCCATCTCCCTGCCTCTCGCAAGAACCTCAAGTCGCCGTGTGTACGCGTGCCAGTATACCATCATTGTTATATAAGGCAAGGCTTATTTTCGGCATCTGCTCGCAGCCTGGTCAGGCACGATCGCGTTCTTGCAGGCCGAACTCGGCGCCGCATCAGAAGGCGCTAACCAGGCCCAGCGTCCAACGGGTCGCTTCTTGCTCGATGTCCTGTAGGCGACCTTGCAGAATGCGGTAGCTACCAGCGGCCGTCGGCAAATATGTAGATTGCCTCGGCAAAGCCTCCGTCAGCCTTCGCCTCGGGCTCGTCCGCGGCGAATGTCGGGGCGCCGTCCTCACGGTGCATGTACTGGCCGTTGAGTTCGAGACGGCCGATGTCGAATGTGACGTCGGCGCCCGCCATCCAGAGGTCGTTCTCCACGTCGCCGGCCCATTCCTCGGTCTGCCGCCCGTAGTAGCTAGCTGTTTGTCCAGCAGGTTGTTTGTAATCGTATTGCTAATCGTTCGCAAGATGGCGACCAGGTTCACGGCTCGGAGCAGACGGCGTCGACTTCCACCTCGATCAGCATCTCCGGATCGACGAGCCCTTTCACCTCGACCATCGTGGTCGTGGGCCGATGGTCAGCGAAAAAGTCTTTGTGCGCTCGCCCGTACTCCTGCCAGCGGCGGATATCGGTGACGTACATGCGCGTGCGGACGACGCAGAAACGGTCGGCGTCCAAATCCCGGAGAGCGTGCTCGATGATCTCGAGGCAGCGCTGCGTCTGCGCATAGGCGTCGCCGGGCGCGAAGACGGCACCCTCATCGGTCACGGGTGCGGTGCCCGTGACATAGATATGCGCACCGGCGCGTAGTGCTCGACAGTAGCCGACTTGGGACTCCCAAGGGGCGCCGGAATAGGTACGGCGGAACTCCATCGTTTATCACCTCCACTCGCGCTGGCGCTAACTTGGTATCCAGATGGTCTTGGCACTCACCAGTTCGGCCCCACTGCCCAGGTCGAGGAGTTTGGACGACTTCGTGTAGAAGGCGAGGCCTTTGTGGCTGGTGATGTACTTGTAGCTGACTTTCCCGAACACTTTGCTGGTGGCCATCACCACGAGCGGTTCTTCGGCCCGATAGACGATCTGTAAGAAGTCGTTGGGCTCCATTCGCACAACGGCTCCCGACGCTTTGATCGCCTGCGCGATCGCCGCTGCCGCGGCAGCACCGGCGGTGTGCATGGCTGTTCCTCCTTCGGGTCGAGAAGCTAGTTTGCGGCAGAGAAACCTGGCGGGAAACTGGCAGGCGCTCCCGGGTCACGCAACACAACTGGGCAACGGAGGACGCCTTTGGCGCGGCAACGTACGCACGCAGTCTTACTGCTCTCATTTCTTGTCGGCGCGCTCGCTTCTGGCGCCTGGGCCGAAGGGCCGCGCCGCATGCTCGTCTTAGGCATCCCCACCACGGTGGAAGACTCGGGGTTGCTGGATGCGCTGCTGCCGGAGTTGCAGCAGGGTCACCCCGAGTATCGAACCCGATACCTGTCGGCGGGCAGCGGTCAGCTGTTGATGTTGGGTGCGCGTGGCGAGCTGGAGGCGGACTTCACGGCGGCGGGGCACGGTGTTCTGCGTCGCCGCGTCATGGAGAACGATTTCGTTATCGTGGGGCCGCCTGCCGATCCGGCGCGTGTCCGCGGAATGAGCGCCGCTCTTTCGTCCTTACGTCGAACGGCAGGCGTTACGCTGGGACTCTTCGACCTCTAACTGATTCCGGGCGTCATGGGCACACCGCAAGATCTCAGGCGCGTGGTTGTCGTCCTCGATGAACCGCAAGACCCGGTGAACATCGGGGGCGTGGTGCGAGCGATGAAGAACATGGGGCTAAGCCGGCTGTACCTGGTTGGCCCGGTCGACTTCGATCCCTGGCGAATCGAAGGCGTCGCACATACCGGCTTGGACGTTATCGAATCGGCGAGAGTCTTCGATCGTCTGGAGGACGCAATTGCGGATGCCCACCTGGTGCTGGGAACTACAGCGCGCGGCCGGCGCGTGCGGCGCAACTATCGGCGGCCCAGAGAGGCCGGGATCGAGGTGTTGGCAGCGTGCCGCGCGGGTCAGGAGGTCGCCCTCGTCTTCGGCCGCGAGGACCGGGGGCTGAGCAACGCTGCGCTTGACCTCTGCAGCCGCGTCGTGGTGATCCCAAGCGACCCGGAGCACGCCAGCCTGAACCTGGCTCAGGCGGTCCTGATCCTGGCCTACGAGGTCTTCCTCGCCGCAGGGTCGGAGCTGCCGTTTAAGGAACCGCGGCACACGGCCGCGCGCGCGCGCCGAGAGGAATTCGGGATCCTCTTTCAGGAGATCGAGGCATCACTGCACGCCGTGGACTTCTTCAAAGCCCACAAGGTCGAGCCGATCATGCGCACAGTCCGAGAGGTCGCCGCGCGGGCCGATCTCGACGAGCGCGAGACGGCGCTGTTCAAGGCTATGGCCTACGAGGTACGAAACTTCCTTGACCGCCACGGGCTATGAGTGGGCACGGGTCTGCAAACAAGTTCTCGAAGGTCTACAAAGTTTTCGCGATTCCCGCAGTCAGAATGACCGATCCTGACCGTGGGCAACGCTCCGCTGAGAACGCAACCCCTTCCGCCAACCGAAAATAGGCGCGCCGGTACCTAAGCGGGCATACGAGTTGCCGTTTCTGAGAGCGGAAAGGCCGATTTTCAGGACAGCCAAAGGGCCCGCAGGGGCGGCGTGATCACGGGGAACCGGGGAGGGCGGGCCCTTGTCTAGGGACGAGAAGATGCGAGGCACCAGCCGACCGTCTCTCCCCCGCCGCCTGTCCTTCGCGCGCCGGGGCTTCACATCATTCGAGCTGGTCCTGACGTTGACGCTG
>CANPVY010000072.1 GCA_947581845.1 uncultured bacterium
GCGCCCGGCTTCCTGAGTCTGCCTGAGATAGTCTCCTGGCGGTGCGGCGCTTAGCTTACCCTTAGCAAAGGGGAGGCTGAGCGGATCGTGGACAAGGGGAAGCAACCGACGCGCCCATCGCCATCGCTGCCCAGGACCTGGCGGCTCCTGGAGACGCCTGCCGACAGTGGCGCCCGCAACATGGCCGTTGACACGGTCCTCCTGGAGTCGCTACGCGGCGGTGGCCAGCCGGTACTCCGCTTCTACCGCTGGTGGCCGCCGTGCATCTCCCTGGGACGCAACCAACCTGCGAAGGGTCAATACGATCTAGCGGAGGCTGAGAGGCGGGGCATCGAGTTCGTGCGCCGAGCTACGGGCGGCAGGGCGGTCTATCATCATCACGAGGTCACCTACTCGGTCGCACTCGGCGACCGGCAACTCGGTGGCCCGCGGCGCACGTACGAGACGATTCACAAGGCCTTGCTGGCGGGCCTCCGCCTGCTCGGAGCTCCCATCGAGCTGGTGACGGATATCGGGCATGCCCTGCGACCGTCCACCGTACCCTGCTTCCACGAGCTGGATGGCGGCGCGATCGTCGCCGGTAGGCGCAAGCTGGTGGGCAGCGCACAGCTCCGGGAGGGCGGTGTGATCCTCCAGCACGGGTCGCTGCTCTTGACCGGCGACCAGTCGCCAACGGTCCAGCTGCTGCGCATCAAGTGGAAGGACGATACAGCGGACCGGCCCGCGGCACTTGACGAACTCCTACCCAGGATACCGACATGGGGTGAGCTGGTGGACAGCCTGGCCAGCGGCTTCGAGCGGCTCCTGGGGATCCAGCTCATCGAGTCAACGCTGACCCCGGAGGAGAAGGCGCGGGTGATGTTCCACAGCCGCCGCTTCTCCGACCCGGGGTGGACATGGCGATTGTGAGAGAGGTGGTTGGGTCTATGCGCAGAGCGCCGACGTTAGGGACGGTCGTGGCCCTATTGCTCATGGGCTGCGGAGAGGGTGCTGAGCGGGCAGAGCAAGGCGAGTTCATCCCCGACTCGCTGCGCTATGGCGGCACAGCGGTGGTCGCCTACCATGTCGAGCCGAGTTCGATGAACCAGTTCGCCAGCGTCGACAACATCTCGCTCGAGCTACAGAATTTCGTCCTCTTCACCACGCTGATTCGCTACGACGAGAGTCTCGAGCCGGTGCCTTACCTGGCAGAACGCTGGGACACGGCTGCTACGAGTGACGGGATGGCGCTCAGCTTCCATCTCCACGACGATGTGCGATGGCACGACGGTCGGCTCACAACCGCTCACGATGTCAAGTTCACCTTCGACCGCATCAAGGATCCGCGTACGGCCTTTCCTAACCAGTCGCTCTTAGCGCTCTACGACAGTGCCGCAGTGCAAGATTCCTTCACGATCACCTTCTACCTCAGGCGGCATCCGGGTTTTCTGGATCCCTGGCGCCGAATCTCCCCGATGCCCGAGCATATTCTCGGTAATGTCGCGCCCAGCGAGCTGGGGCAGCATCGCTTCGGCAGCGAGAGCCCCTTGGGTAACGGGCCTTTCCGTTTTCTGGAGCACCGTTCTGGTGATCGCTGGGTCTTCGAGGCGGTTCCGGATTTCCCGCAGTCGTTGGGCGGACGGCCCTACATCGACCGGCTCGTCTACCGAGTGATCGAGGAGCCCACGACCAGTCTGAGCGGACTGCTCGCAGGCGAGGTGGACATCTGCCTGTCCGTAGCGCCACACCAGGTGGCCGAGATCGAGGCGAACCCCACCACCCGAGTCCTCTCCTTCCCGGCGCTCAGCTACGCGTTCATCGCCTGGAACGGCCGCCGACCCTTGTTCCAGGACGCGCGGGTCCGACGCGCGCTCACGCTGGCAATCAACCGCGAACAGATCGTGCAGGCGGTTCGACACGGGTTGGGCATCCCGGCCAAGGGGCCCGTGCCGCCTTTCCACTGGGCCTACCACGAGGAGCTCGAGCCACTTCCCTATGACCCGGACAGCGCCCGCGCCTTACTCGCTGCGGCCGGCTGGCTGGATCGAGACGGCGATGGGATCCGCGAGCACGACGTCATTCGTGCCTCCTTCGAACTGCGAACGCACCCCCGAGCTGACCGTGAAGACATCATGACACTCGTGCAGGCCGATCTGGCGAAAGTCGGTCTCGAGGTCCGACTGCGCGTGCAGGAAGCGCAGAGCCTGCGTCGGGACATCACCAGTAGGGAGCGGCCGTTCGATGCCTTCGTGCTGGGCTGGACCGCAGACTTCCGCCTCGACGATCGTATCCTGTTCGCCTGCTCACAGCTCGACGCACCGTTCCAGTGGGCCTCGTACTGCAACCCCCGGGTTGACGAGCTGCTCGACCAGGTGACGAGGATCGAGGATCGCTCGCAGGCGCTTCCACTCTGGCACGAGTATCAGGAGATCTTGCAGTGGGAGCAGCCCTACACCTTCCTCTACTACGAGGTGCGACCCAACGGCGTGCGCGAGCGGATCCGCGATGTGAGAATGGACGCGCGCGGGGATCTGGTGAACGTCACCGACTGGTGGATCGAGCCGGCGGCTCGTCGCTCCGCTAATTGATGACCACATACATCATTCGCCGCCTCCTCCAGGCAATCCCTCTGCTTCTCGGGATCGTCACGCTGGTCTTCATCATCGTGCACGCTGCGCCCGGCGACCCGACGGCGATGTACGTGCAGCCCGGCGTGTCGCCGGAAGTCATCGAGCAGATGCGGGAGAACTGGGGGCTGGACCGTCCCATCCACATCCAGTACCTGAGCTGGTTGCGGAGCTTCCTGACGGGTGACCTGGGCGTCAGCCTCACCCAGAACCGGCCGATCGTCGCGATCCTGGCCGAGCGCATTCCCAACACGCTGATCCTGAGCGGGGCGTCGCTTCTCCTCATCTTCGCGATCGGCATCGCGATCGGCATCGTGCAGGCGGTCCGCCAGCACTCGCGCCTCGATCATGTCCTCACCCTCGGCGCGCTCTTCCTCTACTCCATGCCCAGTTTCTGGCTCGGGCTGATGCTCATCCTGATCCTCGCCTACAAGGTTCACCTGCTCGAATGGTGGCCGGCGGTCCTCAAGTTCCCGGCTTCCGGCATGACGGGTGTGGACTACGATCTGATGGGCGGCTGGGCCAAGCTGGGCGATCGCCTGCATCACCTGGTGCTGCCGTCCATCGCACTCGGCGTAGCGTCGGCCGCGAGTGTCGCCCGCTACATGCGGAGCTCGATGCTCGAGGTGATACGCCAGGATTACATCCGTACGGCCCGCGCGAAGGGTCTCTCGGAGCGCACCGTCATCCTGAAGCACGCGCTGAAGAACGCCTTGCTCCCCATCGTCACCCTGCTCGGGCTCTACATACCGTTCCTCTTCAGCGGTGCCGTGCTGGTGGAGTACGTGTTTTCCTGGCCGGGCATGGGCCGGACCATGGTCGATGCGATCTACCAGCGCGACTACCCGCTGGTCATGGCGACGACTTTCATCTTCGCCGTTTTTGTGGTCATCGCGAACCTGATCGCGGACATCCTGTACGCCGTGGTCGATCCTCGTATCCGCTATGAATGAGGCAGCTGCCGGCGCCGAAGACAGGCCAGAGCGGGGGCACATCGCCAAGGCGGCGGCGCTCGTTCCGGGGCTCGCCCATCTGCTCGAGGGGCGGCGCCGGGCCGGCCTCTCGCTGCTGGCACTGGCGCTGGTCACGCTGGCAGTGCTGGTCTTCGCGATCGACCGCGTGGCAGCCACGTTCACAACCGGACGCGTCGACTACTGGGTCGCCCTAGTCACGTTGATCGGCGCAGCGGCCGTGGCCTGGGGCGTGGGCTTTCGCGAGGCGCTCGGCGGTCCCCGCGCACGCGCCAAGGGGGTCTCTCAATGGGCGATCGCTTGGCGCGAATTCAGCAGGAACCGCGTCGCTGTTCTGGGTCTGTACCTCATGCTGACTCTCTACTTGGCGACCCTGCTGGCGCCTTACCTGACGCCTTACGAGCCCAACACGATCGGCGACATGGCCACCACGCGTCACCTATCGCCGTCACTCGCTCACCTGATGGGGACCGACAAGTTCGGTCGCGATGTCTTCACTCGTGTGCTCTACGGGGCCCGCATCAGCCTGTCGATCGGCCTCATCGCCGTCAGCATCTCAGTCACTTTGGGCACGGTTGTCGGCGCGGCGAGCGGCTACTTCGGCAGAGTGGTGGACACCGTGCTGATGCGCTTTGTCGACATGTTCATCTCGTTCCCGCGCCTGGTGTTGCTGATCACGGTGATCGCGCTGTTCGAGCCTTCGATCTTCACCGTCATCGTCGTGCTCGGCCTGACCTTGTGGCCGTCGACGGCGCGTATCGTTCGAGGTGAGGTTCTGTCGCTGCGCGAGCGCGAGTTCGTGGAAGCGGCTCGCGCGCTGGGGCTGAGCGGTGCTCGAATCATCTGTCGGCATATCATCCCCAACGTGCTCGGGCCTGTAATCGTGGCCGCGACGTTGGGGCTGGGTAACATCATCCTCGTCGAGGCAGGACTGTCGTTTCTCGGCCTGAGCGTGCAGCCACCCACGCCCTCGTGGGGCAACATCATCGAGGGCGGGCGCGAGTACCTGGTTCAGGCCTGGTGGGTATCCACGTTCCCCGGGCTGGCGATCGTAGTCACGGTTGTCGCCTTCAACCTGATCGGCGACGGCCTGCGCGACGCCCTCGACCCGCGGCAGAGGATGTGAGCCGTGGGTGCCCCCCTGCTACGCGTCGAGGACCTTCGCGCCTATTTCCACACCGCTGATGGCGTCGTGCGCGCCGTTGACGGCGTGAGCTTCAGCCTCGAGCCGGGCGAGACGCTCGGCATCGTCGGCGAATCGGGCTGCGGCAAGACCGTCGCCTGCCTGTCCATCCTGCGGCTGCTCGACCCACCCGGCCGCATCGAGCCGGGTTCCCGCATCATGCTGCGCGATCGCGAGTTGACGGCGGCCTCGGAAGAGGAGATGCGCAGCGTACGCGGAAACGAGATCTCGATGATCTTCCAGGAACCGATGACCAGCCTGAACCCTGTTTGGACGATCGGCGACCAGATCGCCGAGACCCTGCGCAGGCACAGGCGGGCCCGGCCCGCCGAGGCGCGCCGCCGAGCCGCCGAGATGCTCCGCCTCATGGGGATCGGGTTTCCCGAGCAGCGGCTGGACGAGTACCCGCACCAGTTCTCCGGTGGTATGCGGCAGCGTGCGATGCTCGCCATGGCGCTCGCTTGTGATCCCAGCGTCCTGATCGCTGACGAGCCGACAACGGCCCTGGACGTCACCATCCAGGCGGAGATCCTCGACCTCCTGGCGGGACTGCAGGAGCGACTCGGGATGGGGCTGGTCTTCGTGAGCCATGACCTCGGAGTCATCGCGCAGATCGCCGACCGGGTGATCGTCATGTACGCGGGTCAGGTGGTGGAGAGCGGCACGGCGGACGAGATCTTCAGGCGACCGCGCCACCCCTACAGCGAGGGCCTGCTCCGCGCTACCCCGCGGGTCGGTCGCAAGATGCAGCAGCTGTCGGTGATCCCTGGCAGCGTGGCCAGCCCCAAGCTCTGGCCGAGCGGCTGCCGCTTTCACCCGCGCTGCCCCTATGCCTGGGACCGCTGCCGGGAGGAGTTGCCAGTGCTGCGGGGTGAGGCACGCGCCGTTCGCTGCTGGCTGGAAGAGGAACCGGCCCGGCGGACCGGCGGCTGGGACGGGGCGGCGCTGGCGGAGGACCGCTGATGGTGGCGAGCACGGGTCGCCAGGGCGCGGCGGAGGGCCTGCCCACCGGTGCAACGAGGCGCCCGCTGGTCGCCGCAGAGGCCCTGGTCAAGCATTTCCCGATCCACAGCGGCCTGTTCGGCCGGGAGACGGGCCGTGTCCAGGCCGTGGATGGCGTATCGTTGGAGATCCGCCGCGGCGAGACCCTGGCGCTCGTCGGCGAGTCAGGCTGCGGCAAAACGACGACCGGCCGGTTGCTGCTCTGGCTCCTGGAACCCACGGCCGGTCGTGTGATCTTCGATGGCCAGGATATGTCCAGCCTGGACCGTGTCGGCCTCCGCGCCTTCCGTCGCCGGGCACAGATCATCTTTCAGGATCCCTTCGGTTCGCTGAACCCGCGCATGACGGTGGGCTCACTGCTGCGGGAGGTGCTCCGGGTCCACAGGCTGGCCCGGGGGGAGGCGGCTGAGCAGCGGATCGGCGAGTTGCTGGACGCTGTCGGCCTGCACGCTGACGAGGCCTCGAAGTATCCTCACCAGTTCTCCGGCGGGCAGCGCCAACGGATCGGCATCGCCCGTGCGTTGGCGGTGCAACCGGACTTCGTGGTCGCCGACGAGCCGGTCTCGGCGCTGGATGTCTCGGTACAGGCCCAGGTCTTGAATCTGCTGGCAGATCTCCAGCGCCGCTTCAACCTGACCTACCTGTTCATCACCCACGACTTGTCGGTCGTGCGCCAGATCGCTGATCGGGTGGCCGTGATGTACCTGGGTCGGGTAGTCGAGCTTGGCGACTGCGACTCACTCTTCCGAGGCCCGCTGCATCCCTATACGCAGGCGCTGCTCTCGGCCGTACCGGATCCCGAGCGGGGCACAGAACGTCGGCGCATCGCCCTCTCGGGTGATGTGGCCAGCCCCGCAGCCCCGCCCCCGGGCTGCCCCTTCCACCCGCGATGCCCGCATCCCGGGGTGGACGACACGTGCCGCACGCTGGTCCCGCCGTTGCGGACGCTCGCGGGCGGCGCCCAGGCGGCCTGCCACAAGATCTGAGGCCCAGCCGGGGCCCCGCCGCCAGTCTTGACAAGTCAGCGACCGGCTCTCTAGGTTACGCTCCGCATTTTGCCCGACCTTAGGCCGATTCGTATTCTTCAGTGGCGCGCGAGCGGCCGCTGTAAGCTCAGGAGGTTCAAGTTGGGCGGTATCACAGTGTCCGCGCTCTTGGCGGTCCAGGCCATCGGACAGGGCGAGAGGCTCGATCTGGTGCAGACGTTCAAGGATGGCGGCTTCATGATGTACCCGCTGGCGTTCTTCGCCATCGCGGGTGTCATCATCAGCATCTGGAAGTTGATCGACCTGCAGATCAAGGGCGCACGGACCCGGAAAGTGCTGTCGGAGACCGATCAGCTACTGGCTGAGCATCGCATCCAGGACGCGATCCGGCAGTGCCAGGAGTCTAAGGCCCCCGCGGCAGCGATCCTGCTCGCCGGGTTGCGCCGGCACAAGGAAGGCACCGAGCGGGTCATGAAGGCGATCGAGAACGCGGGCCTGATCGAGCTCGCCGGT
>CANPVY010000073.1 GCA_947581845.1 uncultured bacterium
CGGCCGCGGCGATCCGCGCGCCCGACCTTCCGCAGATGATGGAGGATTTCTATGGCAGGGAGGTAGGGCGGTTCGTCTTCGTTCCGTGCCCGTTCATGCAGCAGTCGGGGATGCATGTGGAGCTGGAGGACGACGGCCGCTGGACCTTCTACTACGTCGCGGGCGGCGACATCGCTACCGACACCTTCTACAACACCTACTTCGCCTTTCACGAGTTCGGCCACAGCTTCGTCGAGCCGATATCCGCCCAGCACGGGGAGCGGCTGAACCAGCTCGCCTACCTCTACCGGCCGCTGCAGGAACGGTTCCGCCAGCTCGGCTATCGCACCTGGGATCGCGCCTTCAACGAGCACCTGATCACCGCCGGCCAGCTCCACCTCTCGCGGCCGGTCTTCGGGGAAGAGCGTGTCCGAGAGCAGTTAGAGCGTGAACGGGCCAACGGCTTCCAGCTGATCGATCGCTTCTACGGCTATCTCAGCGAGTACTCGAACCACCGGGACAGCTACCCGGATCTGGAGACGTTCTTCCCGGTGATCCTCGACGACCTCGCCACTTTGAGGGTCGAGGAGTACCGGAGGCCGGGCCTCATGGGGTTCCGCGCCGAGACTGACAGGGGGTCGGTGGTCGTGCGTGAGGTCATCGAGGGGTCGGCCTTCGCTGAGGGCGGGGTTCAAAGCGGCGACGTGATCACGGGTTTGGACGGTATGCCGATCACCACCTACGAGACATTTCGCGAGGCGAAAGAGCACTGCTGGAACCGGGCGGCGGAAGGCGACTCGGTCCAGGTGGCCGTCGTCAGGGGCGACACCACGCTGGTGATGGCCGTCCCGGTGGTGTTCGTCACGGACTACCGCTACGTCGAGGCGAAAGAGGACTGAGGTGCCCTCGGCGGGGCCTGTATCCCAGGCGAAGTGTGGTAGGCGGCGCGGCGCTCGGTCCCTTGACCTGCAGGGCCCTGGCGTCAACCCTAACTTCTTGACATACTTGTAGGTTGGCCGCGGCGGCGGCCTGCTCGCCGCGGGCACAGGGGTATGTGAACTTACAGGATTGCGATGATCGAGCTGACCAGCACCGTTGACGACCGCTATCTGACCGACGAGCACCGCATGCTCCGGGCCATGATCCGCGAGTTCGCCGAGAATGAGATCGTCCCGATCGCTCGCGAGATCGACGCGCAGGCGCGCTTCCCCTGGGAGAACGTGGCGAAGATGGCGGAGCTGGGCCTGTTCGGCGTGCCCTGGCCGGAGGAATACGGCGGCGCGGGGATGGATGCACTGGGCGCGGCGCTGGTAAGCGAGGAGCTGGCGAAGTTCTGTCCTTCCCACTCGATCACCGTGGGGGCGACCATCACGCTGGCGGCCGCCCCGATCTACGACTTCGGTACGGAAGATCAGAAGCGTAAGTACCTGACCAGGCTGGCCCGCGGCGAGGTGTTGGGCGCCTTCGGACTGACCGAGCCGGACGCCGGTTCCGACGCGCAGGGGACGAAGACGCGGGCGGAGGAGAAGAGCGATCACTGGGTGCTCAACGGCAGCAAGATCTTCATCACCAACGGCGGGGTAGGCGAGATCTTCGTGGTCACGGCGGTCACCGGCGATTCCTCGGGCGGTCGCAAGGAGATCAGCTCGTTCATCCTCACGAAGCCGACGCGGGACCTGGAGGAGGCGAAGGCCGTCGGCGTGGGTCACGCTGCGGATCTGGACTACACGCCGGGCTTCAGGCACGGCAAGAAGGAGGACAAGCTGGGCTGGCGCGGCTCCGATACATCGGAGCTCATATTCGAGGATGCCATCGTCCCGAAGGAGAACATGCTGGGCCAGCGCGGACACGGATTCAAGAACTTCATGCGCACGCTCGACGGCGGCCGCGTCAGCATGGCGTCGCACCTGCTGGGCATCGCCGAGGGCGCGCTGGAGCATACGATCAAGTTCACGCAGGAGCGCGTGCAGTTCAACACGCGGATCTGCGATTTTCAGGCCATCCGCTTCGAGCTCGCCGATTGGTGGACGCGCATCGAGGCGGGCAAGCATCTGGTCTATCACGCGGCGATGCTGAAGCAGGCGGGGCAGCCGTACAGCAAGGAAGCCGCGATGGCCAAGCTCTTCTGCTCGGAGCTGGCCGACTGGGCCACGACGAAAGCTGTGCAGTTCCACGGCGGATACGGGTACACGACGGAGTACCCCGTGGAGCGGCTGATGCGAGATGCGAGGATAGGCGGGATCGGAGAGGGCACCTCCGAGATCCAGAGGATAGTGATAGCGCGCCATCTTCTCGGGCCCGAGCAGCGCCCGGTGGAGAAGCGCGCCCAATGAATGGCACAATTGCTTAGCATAACACGAGATGAAAAGGCAAATACTCATCAACGCGGCTCCGCACGAGACGCGGGTCGTGATCATGGAGGACAACGTCCTCGTCGAGCTCATGCTCGACCGTCCCGATGCGCAGCGGACGGTGGGCGACATCTATCTGGGGCGCGTCGAGGGCGTCCTGCCTGGCATCCAGGCCGCCTTCGTTAACATCGGCACCGACAAGGCCGCCTTCCTGCACGTCTCCGACCTGGCCGACGAGGATCCCGAGGCCTCGGAGGAGGAAAAGGGCGTCAGGCGCTACCCGCCGATCCAGACCCTGATCAAGAAGGGCGAGGAGCTGCTGGTCCAGGTGACGAAGGAGGCGATCGGCACGAAAGGCCCCCGTGTCACCGCCCAGGTCTCGTTGCCCGGCCGCTACCTGGTCTATATGCCGCGCAGCGAGCACATCGGCGTCTCCCGCAAGATCGAGGACCGCGACGAGCGGACCCGCCTGCGCCGGCTGATGCGCGACATCCTGCCACCGGAGGGCGGTGGCGTGATCGTACGCACAGTCGGCGAGGACGCGAAGCGCAAGCCGCTGGACCGCGAGATCAAGGGGCTGATGAAGACGTGGAAGCGGATCGAGACTCGCGTCGCCGAGTCGCAGGCGCCCGCACTGGTGCACCAGGAGGCGCACCTCGCCGCGGGCATCATCCGGGATCTGTTCAGCGAGAAGGTGGACTCGCTGACGGTGGACTCGCGCGAGATCTTCAACGAGGTGCGGGCTTATCTCGAGGCCGTGGATCCCGATCTGATGCGCCGGGTCAGCCACTACGACGGCACGGTGCCGCTGTTCGACAAGTACGAGATCGAGGACGAGATCCATCGCTCGTTCGAGCGGCGCGTGGAACTGCCCTCAGGCGGCCACGTCGTGATCGAGCCGACCGAGGGCCTCGTCGCGATCGATGTCAACACGGGCCGCTACACGGGCAAGAAGGACCCGGAGAAGACGATCCTGCGCACGAACCTGGATGCGGCACGCGAGATCGCCCGGCAGCTGCGGCTGCGGGACATCGGTGGGATTATCGTCGTCGATTTCATCGACATGGAGGACAAGGCGAACCGGGACAAGGTGATGCAGGAGCTGCGCATGCATCTGAGCCGGGATCGGGCGCGCACCAAGGCCTTCCAGATCTCTGAGCTGGGGCTGGTCGAGATGACGCGCCAGCGGGTGCGGCCGAGCATCTACCACACCGTCACACGGCCCTGCCCGTACTGCGACGGCGCAGGTAGGATCGTGGCACCGGCCACCGTGGTACGCCGGGTCGAGCGGGCCGTGCGGCGCGTGGCGGCGGCCAAGGACGAGCGGCGGCTGGTGATCCGCCTGCACCCGGAGGTGGCGCTGCATATCCTGGAGGAGGAGCCGAACCTGCTGCGGCGCCTGGAGTCGGAGTACAAGGTGGACATCGAAGTGCGGGACGACCCGCTGATGCGAGCCGACGAGTTCCGCATCCTGGCGGGCCCTGCCGACGTGGATGTCACCGCCCGCTACGCGGTGGCCTGAGCCGCGCCCGGGCGTCCGCGGGCGTTGACATGCGGGAGCCGGCTGGATAGGCTTTTGGGTTACTAGAAACGACAACTTCGACCGGAACGCACGGTTGTGACATACGCCATCTTCAAGGCTGCCGGCTACCAGTATCGCGCCGAGCTCGGCGAGGTCTTGCGACTCCCGTCGCTGGACGCCGAGTCCGGCTCGAC
>CANPVY010000074.1 GCA_947581845.1 uncultured bacterium
CGGTCCAGAACCACGAAGTGGTGATTCCGGCTGTCCAACAGGTTGTCGCGCTTGAACTCTGCGAGCACCGTGGTCACGGTTTCACGCGTGGAGCCGATCAGATCCGCCATCTCCTGGTGCGTGAACCAGTACGGCACCTCGAGCCCCCCGTCGACCGGGACCCCGTAGCGGTCGGCGAGCCAGAGTATTGTACCGGCGAGCCGAGACGGGACGTCGAGGAACGCCAGCATCTTGATGCGTTCCTCCATGTGCGTCATCACCAGCGCCTCGTGCCTCAGTAGGTACCGGGCCAGCGCGCTGTCGCGCTCGAGAAGGTCGCGCAACGCTTCCGTGCCGACGGATAGCAGTTCGCTGCTCTCGGCGGCCGCAGCCGAAAGCACCCGGTTGGGTAGCTCCGCCAACGCTTCCAGGCCGAACGCCTCGCCCTCGGCTGCGAAGCTGACGGTGATCTCTCGGCCTTCCCAGTCCCTATCGCGGAGGCGTGCGCGGCCCCTGAGCACCACGTGCAGCGCGTTGACTGGCTCGCCGAGCTCGTAGACGCTCTCGTTCTTGCGGTAGCTGCGCACAACGCCGGTTGCCCGCAGCTGCTCGACTTGAGCGAGCGTCAGGCTCTTGAGCACGGCCCTCGGCCTTTGGCCGAATCGCATAGCCGATTCCCTCCTCTGGAACAACTCACCCGTGCTGGCCCTGCCAGGCTCACGGCACCCCAGCGGCCGTGAATGCCTCCAGAGTTCACGGGCACACCCAAGATCTACCTCGTGTATCAGCGCGCCGCAGGGCGCCAGACGTCATCTTTATGGTATGTTACAATCCTAGCGTCCGGCCGCCGTCGGGGCAACCGGGACGGTGAGATCTCCTACAACCTAGTCTGGCGGGTGTCGGGGGGAGTCTGGAGGACGGAATCTGCCCCGACCGTTCGGGTGAGACCCGATCAGCCCTGCCCTCGAGCTCAGCGCTGCAGTTGCAGAAAACCCCGTGACGGATTTATTAGGGGCTCCCACGAACACCCCGAGCAGACGGAGCGATGAGCGAAGAGGCAACCCGCAAGCGGCAGGAGTTCGAGCGTGAGGCGCTGGTGCACTTGGATACGCTGTATAACGTCGCCGTGCGTCTCTGTGGAAACGCCTCCGATGCCGAGGACCTCGTGCAGGAGACGGTGACCAAGGCGTATCGGGCCTGGGACACCTACGAGCGCGGGACGAACTGCCGGGCCTGGCTGGTGGCGATCCTGCGCAACACGTTCATCAACCAATACCGCCGTGAGAGCAAGCGGCCCAGTCCGGTGGAGTACGAGTCGGTCGAGGAAACCTCGGTCTTCGAGTCGGTGCAGGATCGGGATCCGGAGGGGTCATTCTTCCGTTATATCGTCGACGATGAGGTCAAGCGGGCAATCCAGGAGCTACCCGAGGAGTTCAGAATCCCTGTCGTGCTGAGCGACGTCGAGGGGATGAGTTACGCTGAGATCTCCGAGGCACTGGAGTTGCCCGTCGGCACAGTGAAGTCGCGGCTGTTCCGGGGTCGCCGCCGCCTGCAGCAGCGCCTGTACGAGTACGCTCTAGAGATGGGGTACATCCGATGACGGCGTTCTGGAAGCTGGGGAAGTGGAAGTGCGAGGCGGGCGGGACACCGCCTGGCGATATCGACTGTGCGAGTGTCGTGGCCCAGTTGTACGAGTACATCGACGAGGAACTCGACGAGGAGACTGTCAAGAAGATCCGCGTACACCTCGAGCTATGCAAAAGGTGCTACCCGCACTACGATTTCGAGAAGGCGTTCCTGCGCTTTCTCTCAGAGCACGGACGTATCAGCACGCCGCCGGAGCTCAAGCGCAGGATCTTCCAGCGCATCCTGGAGGAGGAGAGTCAGGGCTGACGCCAGTGTTGGCCCGTTGCCACCATCCCTGCTGCCGTCTTGCCATAGCGGCCTGCTTGAGCATAAGCTAGCTGGCAGGATTCAAGCCAAATCGCACTGAGCAACCGTGGACGACGCCAGGCGCCGTACATGCCGCCTGGCCAACCGCCGTGACCGGCACGGTTGGTGGTGCGAGATCCTCGAGCTTGGGGGCCCGAGACTTGCCCCAGGGGCTGGCCACGGCGCCAACACGCTCCTTCAGAGCACGGGTCGACCCGGCCCAGCTGGTCGAGCTTGGCCTGGCCGACCCGGCAGAGTGGTAGGTGGTACGATGTTCTCCAGATCAGCTTTGATGACAGTCGGTCTGTTGCTGGCCTTCCTGAACGCTGATGACCTCTGCGCTCAGGAAGGAGGCGTGACCTACGGCTTCAGCGCCCCCTCGATCGAGGTCCGGCTGCACAGCGGGGGTGCCGCGGGGCGGATCGAGGTCGTCGATGGTAGCCCGGGCCTGATCGCGGTCATCGATCGGACAGGCAAGGCGAACCCGGAGTTCCGTCTGGACGAGGCGGTGCTCTCTGTACGACATGGTTCGGGCGTTACGGCGCACTACCGGCTGGCTGTTCCGCGCTCGATCGCTGTTGCCATCAGCGTCGACGGGCAGCGGCTGGCGTCGATCGCGTCAGCCGAGACGGAACGGAACTTCTTCTGGAGCTGGCAAGGCGCCAAGAGCCCGTCGACGGAGATCGTGCCGCGCCGGTCGCTACCGCTGCCGCTGCGGCACAGCTTCGTCGTGAACGCCTATTCGGGAACAGCCGTGACCGACAGTGTGGACGTGGCGCATCCCGAGCGTGTACGGATGCTCAAGATCTTGGTAGGCGGACGTGGTTTCAGTGTCACGGGGAACCGATCAGTGAGTTTCGGCTACCACGAGCCGAGTCGCTGGGGTGTGATCACGCCGAGGGTGGCGGATGCTGCGGTCACCGTAAGACTGCCCACCGATGTCGACTTCTTCAAGGTCCGTCTCGGAGGAACCGTCATTTGGGAAACTAGCAGAGGTCGCGCCGAGGCGCATTGCGAGCCCGTCGCGGAGATCGAGCTGCCAGGCGGTGAGGGCACGCTGTGGCTGTTCACACCTGAGGACGGGCGCCTCGAGTGTGCGGCGATCTCGCGACCGCGCCCGGTCTAGCTTGAGCAACCGACGAACCGGCAAAGTAGCGACATGGAGCCTCGCTCGTTGGAGTTTTTGAAGCGACTGCTTTCGCTGCCGGGCCCCTCGGGCTACGAGGCGATGCCGGCGCAGGCCTGGCGCGAGGAGGCAGAGACGTTCGCGGATCGGGTGTGGGCAGACGTAGCAGGTAACAGCTTCGCGGCTGTCAACCCGGATGGCGAGCCCCGAGTCATGCTGGCTGGCCACATCGACGAGATCGGCCTCATGGTCAACCACATCGATGACGACGGGTTCCTTTATTTCTCCACCATCGGCGGCTGGGATCCCGAGGTCATCATCGGCCAGCGGGTCGAGATCCTTACCCGTGACGGGCCGGT
>CANPVY010000075.1 GCA_947581845.1 uncultured bacterium
CTGGACCTCGGTACCCGGTCGTGTCATCGGTCGCTAGTCGTCGCTCTGCCCGCTACCATATTGGCACCCGATTCGCTCAAGCCCGGCGCCGCACAATCATAGGAAACTCGCCAGCCCCCGGCGACCCGGGCATCCCAAACTGACCTTGCCCCGCGGACCAGGCCCGGGCACTGTGCCAGCAAGCGCAGCAGAGCTAGGTTGTGAACGATCACCGGACTGCCCTGCGACCTCGACAGCCGCTACGGTATCGGAGAGCACGATCTATGCGACGCCTACTTCTCTCTGTTCTGACGCTGGGGGTCCTCGCTGACGCCCTCTCCGCCCAGGAGCGTCCGCTGGGAATGCTGCGCGAGCAGGCTGAGATCCAGCAGCGCTGGCTGCAGTTGCGCCTCGAGCGCGTGTTGCCCCGGCTGATGCGGGAGCAAGGAGTCGACATGTGGATTGTCCCGATGCGTGAGTACAACGAGGACCCCGTGTTCCGCGCTCTCGTCTCACCCACAACCTTCGCCGCGCGCCGCCGCACCATCTACATTTTCTGCGATCGCGGGCCCGACGCGGGCGTCGAACGTATCGCTATCGGCGGCACTTCACAGGGCGGCCTCTATCGCGTTGTGCGCGACCCTCGCGCTCAGGTTGGTGCCGCTGCCGGGCACGACCGTCCGGCGGAACCCTTCGGTCCCGAGCAATGGAAGCTCCTGCCGCCAGTGGTCGAGGAGTGCGATCCCGAGGTCATCGCGGTGAACATCTCCCATACCTTCGCCTTCTCCGATGGCTTGAGCGCCGGCGAATGGGAACAGCTGCAGCAAGCGCTGCCGGAGAGATACCGAGAACGGATTGTCCGTCGTGAACGGCTGGCACTCGAGTACATCGCCGAACGTCTGCCGGAAATGCTGCCGATCTATGTGGAGATGATGAAGACCGCGCACGAGATCATCACCACGGGTTTCTCCGATCAGGTGATCACCCCGGGAATCACGCGCACCGAGGACGTCGCCTGGTGGATGCGGCAGCGTTTGAACGACCTCGGCCTCGGCACCTGGTTCCAGCCGTCGGTCGAGGTCCAACGACGGGGCGTCGCGATGGGCGACTCTTCCAACCCGGTGATCCTGCACGGCGATATTCTCCACTGCGACGTCGGCGTCACCGCACTCGGGCTCAACACGGACACTCAGCACATGGGTTACGTCCTCCGCACCGGTGAAACGGACGCGCCTGAGGGACTGAAACAGGCTCTAGCCGTGGGCAACCAGCTCCAGGACATCGTGATGGAGGAGCTGGAACCTGGGCGAACGGGTAACCAGGTGCTACAGCGCGCCCTATCACGGATGCGCGCCGCCGGGATCAACGGGACGGTCTATAGCCACCCAGTCGGCGACCATGGACACGGCGCCGGTCCGCTGGTCGGGCTTTGGGACCGTCAGGAGGGTGTGCCGGGTCGTGGCGACGTGCCGGTCCGACCCAACACCTGGTGGGCCATCGAGCTGCAGGCGGCAACCTCGCTCCCCGAATGGGATGATCAGGAAATCCGCATCGCACTGGAAGAGGACGCGCGTCTCGATGAGGACGGGAAGCGTCATTGGGTGCTCGGCCGTCAGGAGCACTTCCATCTTGTCCGCTGACCACAACCGTTCACCAAACGATGCTCCGTCTAGCCTAACGACTGGACCAACAACCTAGGAGGATTGCCGATGCCTAGTCCGATCACACGCCGTGGGTTTTGCCACCAGAGCTTCGGTTTCGGCCTGGGCGCCTTCCTGTGGCAGACGCTCCGTCCCTTCTGGAGCCCGAACGGCAGGCGCCACACGATTGGAAGCGCCAGCACAGGTACGACGCCACTCATCATCACCAGCCACCGCAACGAGACAGGTCGCAGGGCGATGGAGACGGCATGGGAGATCCTCACGAACGGCGGATCGGCTCTGGATGCTGTCGAGAAGGCGACCAACATCATCGAGGTCGATCCCGAGGACACGAGCGTTGGCTACGGCGGTCTCCCCAACGAGCGCGGTGTCGTCCAGCTTGACGCCTCCATCATGGACGGTAAGACCTACAGTGCGGGCTCGGTCGCAGCTCTCGAAAACATCAAGACCCCATCATCCGTAGCGCGGCTCGTGATGGAGCGTACGGACCACGTGATGCTCGTCGGTGCCGGCGCTCTCGAGTTCGCCAAGTCCTGGGGCTTCGAGGAGGAGAATCTACTAACCGACAGGGCACGCGAGCGCTGGCTGCGCTGGCGCGAAGAGCGTAGCGACCGCGACGACTGGGGGCCGCCGGACCACCTGCGGACGCCTGGTGAGCCCGGCACTTCCGTGAATGCCTCGCAGGCCGAGACACATGGGACCGTGAACGTGCTCGCCGTGGATGCTGACGGCGACATCGCGGGCATCACCAGCACCAGCGGTCTCAGCTACAAGATCCCAGGCCGCATCGGGGATTCACCCATCATCGGCGCTGGCCTCTACGTGAACAACGACGTTGGCGCTGCAGGCGCCACGGGTCGGGGCGAGGACGTGATCAAGTCGTGTGCGACGTACTACATCGTCATGCGTATGCAAGAGGGGCGCTCACCGCAGGAGGCTTGTGAGGATGCCCTACAGATGATCGCGGCGCGATACCGGGCGGTCGGGCTCGACTTCCTCCCCGGCGAGAAATTCGTGGCCATCAACAAGGACGGTGAGTACGGTTGCGCCACGATGCGGAGCACCCGCGTTCCGCGCATGACCGTCGCGAACCGGTCTGGGCTGAGCATCTACGAGGGTACGATCGCGTTTCCGACAGATACGTAGGCAGGAGGCTTCAAAGCCCGCGAGTTCGCACAGAGCCGAGGAACACCGCAGTCGCGATACGCATGGCAGGCGCATTGCCGCCCCGAATCTGGTCCCCAGCAGTGTTCCCAAGGCCAGCTGAGTCGCAGGCGCCGCCCACCACGATGCGTGCACCGCGGGCTCCTATCAGTCAGCGGCCCCCGACCGGCGACGCGACGGGCAGTGCTAACGAGACTTGATATGCTTGTAGCCGGCGGCATCCTCGTCCTCGGCCTGGTATTGCTTACCGCAGGGGCCGAGGCCCTCGTTCGCGGGGCATCGCAGCTCGCGGTAGCGCTGGGCCTGTCACCGCTCTTCATCGGGCTCACGCTGGTGGCCTATGGCACCTCGGCGCCTGAGCTCGTTGTTAGTGCGGCTGCCTCGCTGCGGGGATTGCACGGAATGGCGATCGGTAACGTCGTTGGCAGCAACATCTTCAACACTGGACTCGTCGTTGGCGTCACGGCGCTCATCGCGCCCATAGGTTGCGTTGCCGGTCTCATCCGCCGTGAGGCAGCACTCGTTGTCCTGACCACGGCAGTCCTCGTCGTTCTTGCCTGGAACGGAGAGCTCACTCGCTGGGAGGCGGTGCTCCTTCTGCTCACGCTGATCGGCTATACGGGCTGGTATTACAGACGGGCCCTGCAGACGGCTGGCGCTGCGGTGGCCGAGTTTCGAGGCCGGAACTGGCGCGGTGGCGTTCCACCACTCGTGCACCTGCTGCTGGTGGTCATCGGCGTCGGCCTCTTGGTGCTCGGTGCTCGCTGGGTGGTTGACGGTGCGGTCGGGCTTGCGGAGCTGCTCGGCGTTTCGAAGACGCTGATCGGCCTGACGATCGTCGCCGTCGGCACGTCCTTACCCGAACTCGCCACTTCTGCCGTCGCCGCTCGGAGGCGGCAAACCGATATCGCAATCGGCAACGTACTGGGCAGCAATATCTTCAACCTGCTGGGTATCCTCGGATTCGCCGGCCTGCTGCATCCGCTGCAAGTACCTGCTCACATCATCAGGTTCGACATTCCGGTGGCCCTCGTCTTCGCACTTGCATGCATCCCCATCGGCCTGAGCGGCCGGCGTATTTCGCGGCCGGAGGGCGCAGTTCTTCTGCTCGGGTACATAGCCTATCTGACGGTTGTCATCGTCCAAGCGTCAACGGTGAGCTAGGGGGGCGGTCGATGCATGGAAGGTGACGCGCTCGAAACACAGGAACAGCAGCCGGCAAAGGAATCCGGCGGGCGCTCCGCTATGCGGCGATGGGCCCTGATGTGCGTGGGCGCCGTCGCGCTTACCATGCTAACCTGCGGCACCTATGAGTTCATCACCTGGCCGGACGTCGGTGAACTGAAGGGCCACAACCCCGAGAGCACGGCTTTCGTGGCGGGCTACAGGGATCGGGAAGCAAGAAAAGGTCAACCTCTCCACCTGGAATGGCGCTGGGTTCCCTACGATAGCATCTCCCCGCACCTCAAGCGCGCGGTGGTCGCCGCAGAGGACCTAGAGTTCTTCTCGCACCACGGGTTCTCGTACACGGAAATCAGGGAGGCCGTACGCGATGCCATCATCGGTGAACGCGAATTGCGCGGCGCCTCCACCATCACTCAACAGCTGGCGAAGAATCTCTGGCTCTCACCGTCGCGCAACCCGCTGCGCAAGGTCAAAGAGGCGATACTCACGTACCAGCTCGAGAGCGAGCTGTCCAAGAAGCGCATACTGGAGCTCTACCTCAACGTCGTGGAGTTCGGGCCTGGGATCTTCGGCGCCGAAGCCGCGGCCCGGCACTACTTCGCGAAACCCGCAGCAGAGCTCAGTGAGGATGAAGCCGCGCAACTCGGGGCGGCCCTGCCTCGACCTTCGCGCTGGCACCCGGGAAGCGAGAGCGACAGCTACTGGGATTACGTGGCCGAGATCAGGCAGCGCATGGACAGAGCCACATTCCTATGGCGCCGGATTTAGTCGTCACGCGCGACCGGAATCCAACGCGTGAACCACTCGACGTTACGCGACACGAGATCACGTCGATGGCGCGGACTTCGGACGCCGTGCGGCTCGCCCGGATAGATCACCAGCTTGACCGGCGCCTTACTGATGGTTTTCATCGCCTCATAGAACTGGATGCTCTGCTCGGCGGGCACACGCTCGTCTCTCTCTCCCACCTGAATCAGTAAGGGCGTACTGACTCGCTCCACACACCGGTAGGCCGAGCGTTCCTCGTACAACTCGAAGTCCTCCCAGGGCTTCGGTCCCAGATAGGTGTGGTAGAACTCCGGGATGTCGGTCTGAGAGTACATCGAGATGAGGTCGTTGGCGCCGGCGCCAGCGCTCGCCGCGGCGAACCGGTCGCTCTGAGTGATGCCCCAGAAGGTGTGGTGCCCGCCGAAGCTCCAGCCCATAATGCCCAGCTTCTCGGGATCGGCGATACCCGTCTCGATCAGGTAATCGACACCGGAGTTGATGTCGATCCAGTCGCGGCCCGAGATATCACCGCGGTTGAGGCCACGGAACCGCTCGCCGTATCCGGTAGAGCCCCGGTAGTTCGGCTGTAGCACCGCGTATCCAAGACCTGCGAAGACCTGGATCGGGTAAGCACCACGCGAAGCCGCGAAACGATTGCTGGAGACGCCGGCAGGTCCGCCATGGATCAGCAACAGCAACGGCACCCTGTCACCCTGGTGGTAGCCTACCGGAAGCGTGAGCACGCCCTCGATCCGCTCGCCGTCCGCCGCGGACCTCCAGCTGACGATCCGATGCTCGCCCAACGCGAAGCCGGTCACCTGAGGATTCACTTCAGTGAGCCGCTTCGGACTGAACGTCCGGGTCGGCGAGACATACACATCGGGTGCCGCCGTGGGACCTTCGGCTACGAATGCTACGCTGCGAGCGTCGCGCGTCGCTGTGAAGCTGTGATAGTAGAGCCGATCGTCACTCAGCGGTACGGGCGGCCCATCGGCGCGCCCGTCCCGCAGCGGGATGCGGTAGACACGTCGACCGGTGCCGTAGCTGGACTCAACAAGTAGGGCTTGCCCCGTCGCCGCTACAAATCCGGCGTGCTCGTCCAATCCGGCGGTGAGCGAGATGGGGTCGCCTCCGGCGACCGGTATCCGCCACAGCTGGCCGTTGTAAGTGCCAAGGTCATGCGCGGTGGCCGAGACGATCAGTCCCAGCTCTTCTATCCAGGCCTCCGGGCCCTCGCCGCCCGGCATCGACGTGACCCGGTGGACCGCGGCGCCCGGCTCCTCCTGGACAAAGACATCGGCGAGCCGCCAGGTCCGCAGGATCGGCGATGGCCGGGCCGCCCACGCCAGCCCGCGCGAGTCCGGCGCCCAGACGAATGCCGTCACGTGCAACGTGTCCGGCGAGCTTTGCCGGGCCTCACCGGCACGGCGAACTTCATCGAGCGGTGCGACCCAGAGACGCGACCACTGGTCGGCGTAAGAGCTGTCCTGGACAATCGGACGCCCGCGTAGCTTCTCCAGCTCCTCATCCTCCTCACTCTTCTCCGCGGTAGCCGTGAAGGCGATCTGGCTGCCGTCCGGCGCGAGGCGATACGCGCTCACTCCCGTCTTCCAGTCCGTGATGGGCCACGCCTCACCGCCGCCGGGCGCGATGCCGTAGACCTGCGTCTTTCCGTCGCGGTCCGAGAGAAAGGCGATCCAGCTGCCGTCAGGCGACCAGCGCGGGCTGTTGTCCCGCTTCGGTCCGCGCGTCAACCGCACGGGCTGCGCGTCGCTCTCCGTCGAGACGATCCAGACATCGGAGTCTATGAAGTCGCCTTCGAGATTGACCTCACTGACGACGAAGGCGACCCAGCGACCGTCCGGGCTGATCTGCGGATCACTGACAGCCTTCAGCTGCAGCACATCCTCGACGGTCATCGGCTGTGGCTCCTGCCCGGCAAGCTCTGCGGGCGCGATGACTGGCGGGACGGCAGCGATGCAGGTGACTATACCGAGCTTCAGGAGACTCATGCTGGTCTTCCTCCTGCGTGGGTTGTAAGCCGCGCTATGCGAGCGCGCGACGGACGCGCGCCGCTACGCTTCTGGCACAACGCATACTGCGTCGCCCAAGAGCGCTCGTCAACGGAACCTGCAGCCGTTGGGCTCGGAGAGTCCGCGAGGGACCGACGCCAAGGCTTGCTCAATTGCTCGGTTGCCTTTATCGTGCCCGACAATTGAAGGCCCTCTCGAGACCGGGGGCCGCATCGGAACCCAGCGTGCTGGAGGCACTGTCGTGGTCGAACGCTTCAAACCTCTTCGTTTCTCCCGGGCCGGCATCCGGGGACTCAAAGCCGCCGCCACCATCGCCATCAACGATCGGGTCCGCGAGTTGTGGGCGAACGGCCGCAACGTGTACCACATGGCGTTCGGCGAGTCCCGCTTCCCGATCCATCCGCGGATCGCCGAGGCGCTCGGCGCCAATGCCCACAAGCGCAGCTACACGCACCCTCTGGGGATCCCAGAGCTGCGCGAGGCCATCGCCGCCTACTACCAACGACGCTTCGAGATGGACGTGAGCCCGGAGCAAGTGGTGGTGGGACCGGGGAGCAAGTCGCTGATCTTCTCCTGCCTGATGGCGCTGGGCGAAGAAGTCATCCTGCCGCAGCCCTCCTGGGTCTCCTACGCGCCGCAGGCGCACATCCTGGGCAAGCCGGTCACGTTCGTGCCGACGGGGCCGGAGACGAACTTCGAGCTGGAGCTGGATGTCCTGGAGGCCCGGATCCAAGAGTCGCGCCAGAAGTGGGGGAACCCCGAGGTCTTCGTGGTGAACAGCCCCAAGAATCCCACCGGCACCGTGATGCGCCCGGAGAAGGTGAAGGCCTTGGCGCGTTTCGCGCGGGAACACGAGCTGATGGTGCTGAGCGACGAGATCTACGCACTCACGGTGTTCAACACCATCCCGCACGTGTCGATGTCGGACTTCTATCCCGAGGGCACCGTAGTCTTCGGCGGGCTGAGCAAGAGCCTCCCCCTCGGGGGTTGGCGGTTCGGCACGGCGATCCTGCCCCGAGGGAACGGGGGGCCGGCGCTGGCGCACGCGATCTCGAACATCGCGTCCAACATCTGGACCAGCGTCACGGCTCCCGTGCAGTACGCGGCGCTGGTGGCGTACAGCGGCGACCCCGACATCGAGGAGTACATCGAGGTCTGCCGGAGCATGCACGCGATCAGGACTCGCTTCCTCTACCGGACGATGGTGCGCCTGGGCGTGCCGTGCGTCGAGCCGGCCGGCGCCTTCTACGTCTTTCCCTGCTTCGAGAAGTGGCGCGAGGCGCTGGAGGCCCGGGGCGTCCGCAACGACGAGGACCTGGCGCTCTATCTGCTGGACAGTTACGAGATCGCCACGCTTCCGGGCTCAGCATTCCATTCGGCTCAGGACCTGTCCCTCAGGATCTCCTCCAGCTACATCGACGCGGCCACTGACGAGCGTGCCGATGCCCTGCTCGCCGCGTTCCAGCAGGACCCCGACCCGGAGCGATTCATCGAGGACCACCATCCCCGCCTGCAGAAGGTGGCCGAGCGGTTCGGTGAGTTCATCGCGGACCTCGAGCAAGATGTGCGTTACGCCCACCACCGCCCCGAGCTGGCGATCCGCTAGATGAGAGAGGTCGTCATCGTGGACGCCGTCCGGTCCCCGATCGGCCGGCAAAACGGGGTACTCTCCGGCGTTCGCCCCGACGACCTCCTGGCCGAGGTGCTGAAGGGACTCGTGGAGCGGGTGGGGATCGACCCGGCCCTCATCGAGGACGTCTACGCGGGCTGCGGCAACCAGGCGGGCGAGGACAACCGCGACGTGGCCCGCATGGCGGTGCTGCTCGCGGGATGGCCGGCGGAGGTATCCGGTGTCACGGTGAATCGGAACTGTTCGTCGGGGCTGGAGGCCGTGAATCAGGCGGCCAAGGCGATCTTGGCCGGGGAGGGCGACATCTTCGTCGGTGCGGGCGTGGAGTGCATGAGCCGCGCCCCGTGGGCCGTTCCCAAGCCCGAGCGCGCGCAGCCCATGGGGCACTGGACCATGTGGGACACGACCGTGGGCTGGCGCTTCAACAATCCGCGCATGGAGGCGCTCTACGGGATCGAGAGTCTCGGCGAGACAGCGGAGAATATCGCCGCGGAGATGGGAATCTCGCGTGAGGAGCAAGACGCCTTCGCGCTGGAGAGTCATCGCCGCGCGGTAGAGGCGCTGAACGCCGGCAAGTTCAAGGACGAGATTGTCCCCATCCTCGTGCCCCAGCGCAAGGGCGAACCTGTTCAGGCGGACACCGACGAGCATCCCCGCTACCGGATCGAGGGGGAGACCTTCGTGTTGGACACCGACCTCGAGCGAATGGGACGACTCAAGCCCGTTTTTCGCAAGAATGGCACGGTGACCGCCGGCAACTCGAGCGGGATCAACGACGCGGCGGCGGCACTGCTGCTCACGAGCGGGGAGAAGGCGCGCGAGCTGGGGCTCACGCCGATGGCGCGCTGGATCGGCTCGGCCGTCGCGGGCGTGGACCCTGGGGTGATGGGCTACGGTCCGGTGCCCGCGACCGAGAAACTGCTGAAGCGGGTGGGCATCTCGCTCGAGCAGGTGGGCCTCGTCGAGCTGAACGAGGCGTTCGCCGCGCAGGCGCTGGGAGTCATTCGCAAGCTCAAACTGCGGCAAGAGATCACCAACGTGAACGGGGGCGCCATCGCCCTCGGGCATCCCACCGGCTGCTCCGGCGCCCGGATCCTGGTCACACTGCTGCACGAGATGCGGCGGCGGGCTCCGCGGGAGTCACGCCCGTACTACGGACTGGCAACGCTGTGTGTCGGGGTGGGCATGGGCGTCAGCACGTTGCTCGAGTGGCTGGAGGAGTAGCGAGCGGATCGCCGCGCGGCAGCGGCTGGCCGGGCTGTACGCGGGGGGAGGAGCAAAGGTGACAAGCGACCCACAACGACCACTATCGGGAATCCGCGTCATCGGCCTGGAGCAGTACATGAGCGGGCCGTACTGCTCTATGCTCCTGGCCGACGCGGGGGCCGAGGTCATCAAGATCGAGCGGCCGGGCAAGGGGGATCCGCGCCGCAGCATCCCTCCCTTCGCGCGGAAGGACGGCGCGAAGAAGGGCGTCGGCTTCATGGCCTACAACCGCAATAAGAAGAGTCTGGCTCTGAACGTGCAAAGCGCGGCGGGCCAGGCGATCGTGCGGCAGCTGGCCGGCGTGTCGGATGTGGTGGTCGAGAACCTGCGGCCCGGCTCGATGGCGAAGATCGGTCTGGACTACGAGGGACTGCGCTCGATCAATCCGCGCATCATCTACGCCATGATCTCGGGTTTCGGCCGCATGGACGGGTACCGCAGCGCCTACGCCGACCGTCCAGCGTTCGACATTGTCGCCGAGGCCATGAGCGGGGTGATGGACCTCATCGGCTTCGCGGACAAGCCACCCACCTTCACACTCTATGGGCTGGCCGATGTCTACTCCGGTATGATCGCGGCGTATGGCATCATGCAGGCCCTGTTCATGCGGGAGCGCACAGGCGAGGGTCAGCTCGTGGATGTCTCGCTCACCGACAACATGCTGGCGCTCAACGAGCGCATGGTGGCCCTCTACTCCGTGACTGGCAAGGAGCCGGAACGCGGCAAGCTGGAGCACCTCTGGCCGCGTGGCGCGTTCCGCTGTAAGGACGGCTACGTGGCACTGAACGTGCCCGACGATACCGTGTGGAGCCGGCTCGCCACCGCGGTGGGCCGACCCGACCTGGTGGACGACGCACGCAGCGCCGACGGAACCAGCCGCGCAGCCAACGCCGACTTCCTGCAGCCGATCATCGAGGCCTGGATGGCCGACAAGAGCCGGCAGGAAGTCGTGGACACGTTGAACGAGGCGGGCATGCCTGCGGGCCCGGTCTACACAGCCAGGGACGTATTCGCGGATCCGCACTTCCGCACGCGCGGCATGCTGGTCGATATCGATGATCCCGAGGTCGGCAGGTACACCTTCGCCCGCTCGACGCCCCACCTGTCGGCGGCAGCCGAGATCGTGAGCGAGCCATCGCCTGCCCTCGGACAGCACACGTGGGAGATCCTCCAGGGTCTGCTGGGCTACTCGGACGATGAGGTGCAGCGGCTGGCCGACGACGGCGTGGTCGGGGTCACGAAGTAGCTTCGAGCCGCGGCGCCGGACGGCTCGCTCTCTCAAGAGGACGCGGCGCGTGGCACCCCCTCGAATCGGGCCACGCGCCGCGGCCTGAACTCGACGCTCAACGGCGTCGAGCCGCAGAGACTTTAGTTGTGCTCCCTGATCACCCGTACCCTGTAGCCGAGTGTCTCCGGCACCCTGCCTTCGACCGTCCTCTCGCTCTGATGCCGCATGACGCGGAACGAGACCTCTTCGTCAGCATTGTAGGAACGCAGGATCCGCATCGTGTGGCTCGGGCTCCTGACCTCGCGGCCATCGATGGCGATGATCACGTCGCCTGCTCTGAGGCCGAGCTCGCTGTCCTCGGGAATGCTGACGACAAGCACGCCCTCATCGATCCCGAAGTACTCGCCCAGGTCCGGGTTCAAAGAGACCAACTCAAGGCCCGGTAGCCGCGCACCCAAGCGCACAGCGAACGACTCCGGGCCGAGATAGTGCAATTCGGGAAGCCCTCGGTAACGCTCCGCCAGCTCTCGCAGCCGCCTCGACTGATCGAGCACGCCTCGCAAGTTCAAATTCAATGCCCAAGGACCCTCGAACTCGCCGGCCACCACCTGGACAGTCTTCGTCTCGCCGTCGCGGCGGAATTCGACCTCCACGGTGTCGCCGACCTCGAGCTCGCGGGCTCGCTCGACCAGCCGCATGCCGGGGGCGGATTCGTCCTCATCGTACGCCTCGCCGCCCCGCAACAGGCTCTCGCCATCGAGCTTCGTGATGATGTCCCCTTCCCTGATACCTGCCGCCTCCGCCGGGCCGCCTTCCGCCACACGCTCGATC
>CANPVY010000076.1 GCA_947581845.1 uncultured bacterium
CCCGATGTTGGCCGAGCAAGCGAACCCGAGGCCGCCCACCAGGCCGGCAAACGCGTCGGAGACGATGTCACCGAACATGTTGCCGGCGACGATCACCGAGTAGTCCTCGGGGTTCTTGGTCAACCACATCATCTGGGCGTCGATGTTGGTGGACCAGCGCTGGATATCGGGGAAGTCGGCGTGCACTTCTTTGGCCACCTCCTCCATCATGCCCGAGGTCTCGCGCAGCACGTTCGGCTTCTCGCAGATGGTCACCGACGGGTAGCCGTGCTTCTTGGCGTACTCGAAGGCCGCGCGCACGATGCGTCTGCAGGCATTTCGGGTGAACACGCGGGTCGAGATGGCGATATCCTCACTGGACACGCTCTCGAACGGCCTGAACTTCGGGTGCGTGGCCAGTGCGGCGCGTACCTGCTCGGGTGGATTCGTCCACTCGATGCCGGCGTAGAGGCCTTCGGTGTTCTGCCGAAAGATCACCGCATCGACCTTCGGCTCCTCGAAGCCGCCGCCGGCCTTCTGGCGGATGAAGTTGAGCGGGTTGCCCGGGAACGAGCGGCAGGGCCGGATGCAGATATCGAGGTGGAAACTCTGCCGCAGCCCGACGATCGGGCTGTAGTACACGTAGCCCCTGTCGTGCAGCTCCGGGCGCAGCTCCGCCTGCGCCTGGGCCTTCGGCTTCGAGGTGATGGCGCCGAACAGGCCCAGTCTGTGCTGGCGCAGGAGGTCCAGTGTGGTGTCGGGCAGGGGATTACCCTCGTTGACCCAGCGCTCCCAGCCGATATCGGCGTGCACATAGTCGGCATCGAAGCCGACGGCATCCAGGACACGGATGGCCTCCGGCAGAACGATCTTGCCGATGCCGTCACCCGGCATCTTGACCACGGTGGTTTTCGCCATGTTCTGACCTCTTCCTTGCTCGCCTAGCCAGCGTCGCTCGCGACCCGCTGGTGGCCCATCACGGCTTGGCCTGGAGACCCAGCTTCTCGCGTATCAGGTTCTCGATCCCGCCCGCCACCACCAGCGACTGCGGCACGGAACCGAGGGGTGGGAAGCGATACGTATCGCCGTGCCAGTGTAACGTCGCACTGGCGAAGTCGATCTCCAGCACGTCTCCCGGTATGATGGTCAGCACGCCGGCCCGGACCGGCTCGGCCATCTCCTTCTTCAGGCGCTCGAGCAGTTCGGGGCAGGCGATGCAGGGGAACCCGTTATTGTAGGCATTCCGCAGGTACGTTTGAGAGAAGCTGCCGGCGATGACGAGTGGGATGCCCGCCGCCTGTAGCGCCGTGGCCGCCTGCTCGCGGCTGGAGCCGGTGCCGAAGTTGTAGCTGCCCAGGAGGACATCCCCGGGGTGGATCCGTTCCCGGAACGCCGGGTCGTAGTTCTCCATGACGACCTGGGCCATCTCCTCGCGGCTGAGCTCCCGGTAGGTGTAGTCCTTCCCGTAGATGCCGTCGGTATTGAGGTTGTCCTGGGGCAGGAACACCAGCCGGCCGCGGATCTGCTCCGGGAAGCCGGACTGGATGGCCACCGTCTCCGGCGGCGCGGCGGCCTCGGCGGCCAGGATGCTGATGCGGCGCTCGGGACGGTGCCCGTTCGAGGGTCGCGGCCCGGTGATGTGTCCGGCGACGGCGGAGGCCGCTACGACCTCGGGGCTGGCCAAATAGGCCTGCGCCTCGCGCGAGCCCATCCGCCCCTTGAAGTTGCGGTTGGTGGCGGAGATCCCGACTTCACCCGGCTCGAGCAACCCGGCGCCCAAGCCGATGCACGGTCCGCAGCCGGGGGGCAATGGTCGTGCGCCCGCCTCGAGCAAGGCTGTCCAGGCGCCGCTCTTCTCGGCTTCCTGCTGGATCTCGGCACTGGCTGCGGCAACGTACAACTCGACGCCGTCGGCGACTTTCTTGCCGCGGATCACCTGGGCCGCCGCCTCGAGATCCTCCAGCCGGCTGTTGACGCACGACACCAGGTAGGCCTTCTGGACGGCGATCCGCTCCGCCTCGACATCGGCGAGCGAGCGCATCACCTGCACGGTGTCGGGCCCCGAGATGTGCGGGCTCACATCGCCCAGGTCGAGCTCGATGCGCGCCGCATAGCCGGCATCGGGGTCGGGACGCGGCGGGTCCTTCGCCCAGCTGGCGAGGTCCTTGTCCGAGAATCGTCTGCTGCCGCGCGCGGCCAAGAGAGTCCAGCGTTTGCGCAGGTAGCCGATCGTCACATCGTCCACCGGGAACCAGCCCACCAGCGCGCCCCACTCGGTGGTCATGTTGGCGATCGTCATGCGGGCGTCCATGCTGAGCGACGCCACGCCGGGCCCGCAGAACTCGACGGCGGCGTTCAACACCTCGCCCTCATTGTAGAGCCCGCAGAGCGTGATAATGACGTCCTTACCAGTGGCGCCGCCGCGCAGCTCGCCCTCGAGCACGACCTGCACGGAGTGCGGAATCTGCCACCAGAACTCGCCGGTGCACCAGATCGCTGCCGCGTCAGTGCGCACGACGGGGGTGCCGAGGGCGGCCAGCGCGCCGTACATGTTCGAGTGCGAGTCCGATGCCACCACGAGCGAGCCGGGCACGACATAACCGTGCGCGACCATGATCTGGTGCCCGATGCCAGTGCCCGCCGGGTAGAAGTCGACGCCCTGCTCCTTGGCGAACGCCTCGATCTCCCGGTACTTGGCCAGGTTGGCCTCCGAGGTGTTCTGGATGTCGTGGTCCAGGGCGAAGACCGGCTGGCGCGGATCGTGGATGCGCGATGCACCGATCGCGCGGAACTTCGTGAGCACGGGCGCCGTGTTGTCGTGGGTCATCACGTGCCGCGGCCGCAGGGAGACCACGTCACCCGGGCGCAGCGGGCGTTGCGGACCCTCGGTCATATGGCTCTTCGCGATCTTCTCTACGACTGTCTGCCCCATCTCAGGCTACTCTCGTCGCTAGGTGCTTAATGGTGCCGGTGGCTCTCAGCGGTCGGCGCGGCACAGGTCCATCAGCTTAGTGACCGAATCGAGTTTCTCGAGCTGCCACACGGCCTCCTTCAGCCGTTTGCGCTTCTTCTCCGACAGTACAGGCGCGGCGAGGGCATCGAACTTCTCCTCGACCTCCTTGTCAGTCAGCGGATTGCGCGGATCACCCTTCGGGAAGTCGAGCTGGGCCTCCAGCTCGCGCCCATCAACCGTGCGGATGCTGACGACGACCCGCTGCAGCTTCGGGAATACAGCCTCGATCTCCGGATCCGCCACGACCTCGACCTTGTCCAGCTGCTCCCGGATCCGCGGGTCCATGATCCTCTCCATCTCGAACTGGGCTGGCGTGACCTGGCGGTCGACCAGAGCGGCCGCGATCACGTAGGGCAGGCTGTGGTCCGCCGTCTCCTTCGTGCGTGGATCGTACTTCGAGGGATCCGCCAGGATGTCGGCAGCCCGGGCGAGC
>CANPVY010000077.1 GCA_947581845.1 uncultured bacterium
CACCTGCCCGCTGTGGGAGCGCAGATTGCCGTAACGAGTCCCCTCCTACTTCCTGATGCCGCCAGGGTTAGGCGCGCTGAGGCCGCCCTGGCGGCGCATCATTTTGGATTCTACTCGACCGAGCGGCGCCTCGTGGAGAGGTCGCGCTGGGCAATGGGCGCGCCCAGCAGTTCGTCCGGGATGGCGAACGCGTCCACCAGTGCCTGCGCCTGCTGGCGTGTCTCGGCGCACAGCCGGTTGACCATCCTGCGGATGGCCCTGGCTTTGACCCCCTCGATGTAACCGTTCTCCAGGTACCAACCGCTGTCCTCCTCGATCTTCGAGAGTGCAAACAGGTCACAGACCGTCTTCAGGGCGGCCCCCAGGTCCGCGTCGGAGACGTCGCGGATCGTTTCGACGCACTGCTCGAGAATGCCGCGCTCGACGTGAGCGTGAGCGAGCTTGAGGAGATGGTCCTGGCAGTCGTTGAATGCGCTGAAGGCGTCGACACCCTTCTCGATGCGCCGCTTCAGGCGTCGTGCGGCGCTCACAAGCAGTTGGCTCTCGCGGTAGCGGAACGCACCGAGCTGGAACTCGTGGTCACGCAGATGTGACTCGTCGGTGAGGCGAGTCACGATCGGGTTGCGCTCGGCGACCGCGCTAGCCGCCTGCCGGGTCAGATGCGTGAGCACGGCGGGGAACTTCACCTCCTCGAATTGCTGCTGGTAGTCGGTAAGCAGCGCCTTGGCAACCAACTGCATCAGCACCGTGTTATCGCCCTCGAACGTGGTGAACAGATCGGCGTCGGCTCGCAGCGCGGCGAACCGATTGACCGCCACGTAGCCCGCACCGCCGCAGGCCTCGCGACAGGTCTGCAGCGTCTGCAGGGCGTGCCAGGAGCTGTAGGCCTTGAGACCGGCGGCCAGCGCCTCGACCTCCCGCGAGCCTTCCCCACGGCGGGCCAAGAAGCGGCGCACCAGGTGCCTGAGAGCGAAGTCGAGGGCGTAGGTCGTGGCCAGCGGCGGCATCAGCCGGCGTTGATGGCTGCGGTAGTCCAGCAGCCGCAACTCAGCCTGGCCCGGCGCACCGAACTGCCGACGCCGTGAGCCGTAGCGCACCGCGATCGTCAGCCCGGATTTGGCCGCGCTCAGTGAGGCAGCGGCGATGCCGATCCGCCCGCCCACGAGCGTGCCCAGCATCGTGAAGAAGCGTTGGGAGTCGCTGGGGATCGTCGTGGCATAGACACCGTCAGCGCTCACGTAGGCGAAGCGGTTCAGTAGGTTCTCCCGAGGCACGTGCACATGGTCGAACCAGATCGAGGCGTTGTCCATGCCGTTCAGGCCGAGCTTCTCACCACTGTCCCTGATGCGAACACCCCGGCAGACGTTCCCTTGACTGTCGCGAATCGGCACCAGGAAGGCATGAACGCCATAGCGGACATGACCGATCTCGAGCTGCGCGAACACAGTCGCCATCCGTCCGTGCACCGCGTTACCGATGTACACCTTCCTAGCACGGCCAGATGGTGTGTGGACAATGAAGTCGCCCGAACTCTTGTTGAAGCGTGCCACCGTCTCGATATCCCGCACGTTCGAGCCGTGGGCGGCCTCGCTCATAGCGTAGCAACCCGGGAGTGCCAGCGTGCCGACGTCGCGCAGGTGTCTCTGGTGATGGCGTTGCGTACCCAGCTGATGGATGCTGCCACCGAAGAGGCCGAACTGGACACCGAACTTGATCGCTAGACTGAGATCGTGGAAGCCGAGTGCTTCCATGACGGCGATGAAGAGTCCTATGTCACCCTGGCCACCGTACTCCGGCGGGTAGGCGAGCGCGCCCAGCCCGTGCCGCGCGAGCTCCTGGCACCACTGGCAGACGCGTTCCTGATACCTGGTGCGGTCGAGCCCATACACGTAGCGGAACTGTGGCTGTCGCAGGATCTCGAACACCTGCTCCCGCGTGTGCCGGTAGGCGCCGCCCAGCAGGCGGGTCAGCCCCGAGACCTCGAAGGTCGCAGCTGGCTCCGCCTCGGCAACCTCTGGGCGCCGGCCCTCGGGGCCCAGCAGCTCGCGGCAGGCATCGCACGGATCCACGCCCAGGGCGCTCTCGATCTCGGCCAGCGCGCCGCGTACCGCCGGGGCCCTCCAATACTCTGCATCGCCACCGCCGCTCGCCCGGGCCAGCTCGATCCCGAGCTCGGCGAGCGAGCGGCGCTCCGAGTCCGGCAGGTCGCTCGCCAGTCCCCGAACGACCGTGAGCAAAGCGCGCAGCGCCGCCGGCCCCGGCGGCACGCTCGGGTTGAGCCAGCGCTCCACCACGCCGCGCTTCGCCTCGCCACCCCAATCGAGCCGATCGACGTGCTCCGCGATGTCGCCGATCTCCGCAGGTGTGAGGTCGCTGTCGGACCACGCTACGTAGACCAGCGGCAGCAGAGCCAGCAAGCGCGGATCGTCGGTGGGCCAACCGGATTCGTGAAGCGCGTCGGCGTTCGCACCGTCCATACCGACAACCTTAAACACACGGGCAAACAAAGACCAGGGCGAAGCGTGCACCGCTGTGCCCTGGCCTTATCAATAATGCCTATGAGCGAGTTACCTGACCGTCGGTCCGATCAAGATCGCGTTCAAGAGCAGTCGGCTCAGTGACGGCCAGATGATTCGGAAGTTCGGGTCGTCGGCAAAGAGAACCACGCGGCCGCTGCCCAGCGGCTCATCGACCATCCACGCGGTTCCATCCAGGTACCTCTCCGTGTTGTCTGGCCAGGCGAAGCCGGCCACCAGTAGGTCGCCGCCAGTGAAACCGACGGGATTGGAGCCCTCCTTCGACGGCCGGTAGAAATCACCGCCAGTGATCAGGACCGCGATCACGTCGGACTCGTAGCCGAACGTCAACGGGTGAGTGAGGTCCACGGAGGCGCGCATGATCGTGCCCGGCACGCTGAGCGGCGCCCCCTCGCCGGCCTCGCGGCTGACGAGGGGCGGGTACTCGGCGCCGGCCGCGGGCGGCAGCTCTCCCGCAGCTTCCTCCCCCTCTTCAGCCTCCTCACGCACCAAGCGGGCGCTCGTGAACTCGAGCTCCGGATCCGCGAGGTACTCCGCGGCGCCAGCGAGGCCGATCAGCACGCCTCCGTCACGCACCCAGTCGCGCAGCGCCTCGGCGCCGCCTTCGCCGAGAGCGCGCCGATAGCCGCCGGTCCAACCGGGCGGTAACACGAGGACATCGTAGTCGGGTAGTTGGCTCCTGAGCCGGTCCGCCCGTAGTACAGTGAACGGGAGCCCGAACTCACGCTCCAGCGTGTACCAGGTCGCGCCGAAGCTCGTCGTGCTCACCGGATCGCCGGCCAGTACGGCCACACGCGGGGACCGCAGCGTGACCACGGGGTTGGAGCCGACACCCGTCGGGCCCTCCGCGTAATAGCCCGTGTGGATCGCGTCCACAGGCACCCCGAAGCGCTCGGCGAGCGCGTCGATCCGCTCGTGCAGCGTCTCCGGGTTCCGGTTCACCCGCAGCACCAAGGTCCCGCGCGGGTAGGAACTCCCGCCAGCGTGCATCGGTTCCGCGGCCACGGCGACCTTGAACCGCTCTTTCATCAGGGCGATCGCGAGTCGCGCGGACGCGTTCCGGTCATAACGGAACACGTAGGCCGTACCCGCCCGGCCGCCGCGCACCCCACCATCGATGCCCGATCGTAGCGCCGCAGGGAGCTGCGTCACGTCCCGCGTAGCGGTCAACGCCGGCGGCCGCCACGGCTCAGCGAGCTCGTCGAACTCCACGCTGAGGGGCTGGGCGGCGACCTGTCCAGCATCCTCGAGCCAGCAGGCGTCCACACCGAAAGAGAGAGGCAAGCTCCAAGCCGTGATGTCGTAGAACTCGTAGCGCTCCTTCGCCGCCTTCGCGCCACGTCGCGCGTTGAGTGCCCGCTTCTCGTGTTGCCGCTCCAGAAACTCCGGATCGAGCTCTGCGTCCGGCGCCAGCAACGCGTCGACCAGGCGCGCCTGGGGCTGAGCCAGGTCGATGATGTAGCTGCCGGCCGGAAACTCGCGCCGTGTCGTGTGACCTGTCAGATAGTCGTGGGCCGTGCGGGCGCGGAACGCATCAGTCGCCACACGCACCTCGACATTGTTACGCAGCAGGATCTCCACCAGCTGCGCCGCGCGCTCCGGATCAGCGCCGGGCACGACTACGAAGCGCTTCCATGGCCGGCCGGCCGCGAACTCGTTCATGCCCGAGCGGAAGAACTCGTAGTAGTCGCGGAGTAGCTCCTCACGGTGCTCCGCTGTTGTCCGCAGCGTGGCCAGGGACGCCGTGAAGTGCTTGGCGATCCCGTCCCGGAAGGTGACTTCGGTACCGTCGTCGCGTGCCCAGCGATAACCCCTGGAGCCGCCGCCGTCGGTCTCGTAAGTCATCCCGATAGCGCCGTTCAGGGCCGGCCAGCTATCCCAGTAACCCGGGTAGTGCAGGTCGAACACGTCGCGCACGAAGTAGTTCCAGCCGTAGCGGTCGAAGGCCGCCCCGTTGCCCCGCCCGTAGACTTCCGTCCAGCGGAGGATCTGTTGCTTCGGCAAACTCGGGTTGATCGGGAGCACAGGCGGCGCCATGAAGAACTGCGTGGTCTGCCCGTGATGATCCACGAACACCTGGGGGCTCCATTCGTGATGCGCGGCGACAATTGCACGCGTCTCCCGCTGCGTGATGCCCAGCGCGTCACGGTTCAGGTCGATCTGGTAGTGGTTGTTGTTCGTACTCATCCCCCAGGGCGCATCGTGCTCCAGTGCGCTGTGCGAGGAATCGCCCACGCCGAAGGCATTGTACCACTCGACGAACCGCTCGTGACTCTCCGGGTTGTGGGCTGGGTTGATGACCGTGACGACGTTCTCCAAGATCGCCCGTGTCATGGTGTCGTCGCCCGCCGCCAGCTGATAGGCGACCTGGATCGCCGCTTCGAACGCCGCCGTCTCATTCCCGTCGTTCGCGTAGTTCATCCAGCCGATCGCCGGTGTGCTCCGAGTCAACTCTGCCGCCTGAGCGCGACCCGTGTTCCGCGGGTCACGCAGCCGCCGGATCGCCGCCCGGATCTCGTCCAGCCGCGCCAGGTTCTGCGGGTCGCTCACCACGACCAGGCGCAGCGGCCGCCCCTCCAGCGAGCGACCGTAGTCGAAGATGCGAACTCGGTCGGACGCCGCGGCTGCGATGGCGTCGACGACCCGCAGCATATTGCCATAGTTCGTATGGAACTCGCCCGGCTCGTAACCGAGCAGCGTCGCCGGTCGGGGAACGCCGGGACGGTACGGCCCGTGAGCGTAGAAATCGAAGTCCTGGGCACCGGCGGTCGCCGGCGCCAGCAGCGCAACGAGTACGATAGCGAGCTTCCGCATGGCTCTATCTTCTGTTTGAAGTGATGGGCTGAAGGGGCGCACGCCGAGTGTCGGAGTTGTGCAATATGCCGCCGTGCGGAACGGGTGTCCACATGCCGAGCTCGAGCGGACCGTCCCGCTTGGAAGCGGCAGCCGATCAGGCGCCGGGCGGCCGACGGGGGCGCGACCGGAGAGGCGGATTGTCAGAACCGCGACAAGGTTGCAGCTTAGGGCGCATGAGCATCATCGAGGTCGCCATCCTGATTGTCGTTGCCGGCGTGTGCGGCGCGGTCGGCCAGTTCCTGAGCGGTTACTCCCGGGGCGGCTGCCCGGTATCGTTCGTTATGGGGCTCGTCGGCGCTTTCTTCGGCCCACGCGTCGCGGCCGCCATGGGTTGGCCCGAGCCGCTCATCCTACCGATCGGAGCGGTCCCTTTCCCCGTCGTCTCCTCGGTGGTCGGCGCGCTGGTTCTGGTTCTGATCGTCAACATCCTCACACACAAGCGGAAGTTCTAATCTGCGGCGAGCCTCCACCGACCGGATCAACCGCCGATGCGACGAGGCGTCGGTGAGATCCACCACTTTGTGACGGACGCGAACGGTCCGTTCAGGTCAACGGCAACACCCTGCAGTCTGGGGCCGCGAATCAGGAGCCGTGGCTCGTTGATCGTGTAGATGATTGGCACGTCTTCGACCACTCGCCGTTGAAGCTCGTCGTAGATGGCGGCGCGTTCTTCGGTTGGCAACGCTGTCATGAGTCGCTCAAGCAGCGCATCGACCTCCGGTACAGAGTAGAACCCGAGATTGCTGTACTCTCCCGTATGGAACGTGGAGTAGAGATCCGACTCCACGTTGAAAACCCTACTCGGCACGAAACCGAGCGCCATGGCAGCGGGCCGATCATCCGGGCTTTGTAACAAACCGACATAGGAAGTCCATTCCATAAAGCGGAGGTCGACCTGAACGCCCACGCGGCGCAACTGCGCCTGGACCATGACCATGGGGACCTCGGTTACCTGTGGCGCGAGGAGCGTGAAGCGAAGCTCCTGGCCCTGAGCGTTCCGTCGGACGTCACCCGTCAACGGCCAGCCCGCGTCTTCGAGCAGTGAGACCGCCAGCGCTGAATCATCATCCGCTTGCAGCAGATCCGAGTCGTACCAAGGGCTGCTTTCTGGCAAGGGGTTCCGTGCGGGGCGGGCGATTGACGAAATCGTGGCTGCAATTTCCGAGCGACGCAGCGCGGCAGAGAGGGCACGGCGCACCCGTGCATCGTCAAGCGGCGCGATGCGGGTATTCAGCGGTACGACCTGTGTCGCCGCCGGCTCGATCGGCGTAACCTCTACGCGGCTTCGCTCTACCGCATCCGCAACCGATGACGTAGTGACACAGAGGTCAACGCCACTGGTCTCGACCTCTACCACAAGGGAAGCCTTCTCTGGTATAGTACGCAGCACCAATCTGTCCAGGAACGGCCGGCCGAGATCTTCGGGATAGCCGGACGCGCGCTCCAGGATGATTGACCCGTCAGACCTCCGATTTGCGAACCTGAATGGGCCGCTGCCGACAGGCGCACGGTGGTACTCCGCGGTCGCGAAGTCCACAATAGGGAGATCAGCGAGCAGGTGACGCGGCAAGATCGGCAAACCCACAAAAGCCTCGAGCCCCGCGATGAAAGGTTCGGCAAAACGGACCTCCAACGTGGCGGAGTCGACGACGGCCACGTCCCGGAGAGCAGTGAAGTCATCGCTGAGGTAGGAGTACTCGGGATCGGCAGCGATGCGAAGTGTCCATGCAACATCCTCGGCGGTGACCGGTGTACCGTCGTGCCACGTCAAGTCCTGGCGAATACGCAGGACAAGCACGCGCTGATCAGCCTCCCAAGCCCAGTCATTGGCGAGAAGTGGCCGATACTCCCCGGCCTCGCCGTACAGCACAAGCGGTGTAAAGAGGAGGAGGCGCAGATCGGCAGCGCCCTGGTCGGGTGAGACCAGGGGATTGAGGCTGTCGAAGTCGGTCATGTAACAGACGACCGCCAAGCCGCCGACTTTCTCCGCATCGCTGTATTCCCCGGGAGCCCGTTGGGCCGACTCGTCTCCGCAAGCCAGCAGAGGACCCGTAGCTGCCGCGATATAGGCAAGGCAACGCCAACCAGCTGCAGGGTGGCTCACGCTCTAGTCCTCATCTGGTTAAGAACCGCCTCAGCGCGCTCAAGCATGGGCTGGGCACCCAGCTGCTGCAATTCCTCCCGGGCTTCGCGGATTACCGGGATCGCCTTATCGGGGTCGCTGCGACTCAGGAGCTCACCGTGATACAGCCGGTAAGTTGCCCAGATGTACCGGTCGCGCGAGGCGAGTTGTTCTTCACCCGTTTCAAGGATCTTGATCGCCTGGTGCACGTCGCCCTCGGCTACCGCGATCTGGGCGGCCAGCATCTCGGTGTCCTCGCGGGCCTCGGTCCACTCCTCGGTACTCAAGAGACTCAGGGCGCGCCCCAGCTCGTCGCGAGCCTCCACAACACGTCCTCTCTTCAGCAAGCACGTGCCTATACCGCAGCGCGCGACGATCTCGCTATCCCAGTACCCCGTTTCCTTAGCGATATCCAACAACTGCTGCCAAAATTCTCCAGCGCGGTCGTCCTCACCCTTTGTACAGCACAAGCGCCCCATGTTCTCGAGTGGATGGAGCAATCGGGCAGTCGCATGCATTCGTCGCGCGAGTCGGATGGACTCGCTCAGGTTGTCTTCCGCCTCATCCCACTTCCCCATCCGCACGAGAAGCTGACCGAGGTTGTTTCTAACTGCGTATTCATAGAACGGCTCGCCGAGCTCGTCAAAAAGGGCGGCGGCACCGTCAGAAGTCGCTACCGCCTTTCGGTAGTCGCCCAGCAGAACATAGATAACCGCGAGGACACTACAGCATCTGCCCATCCAGAACTTGTCGTCTCTCTCCTTATAGTAACTCAGCGCCTCGTTGACGTGCGGGATGGCGTCCCCTGGGTTCTCGCCGAACCACAGCCTGACCGCAAGGTGATAGCGTGCCTTGGCCGTGAGACCGCCTTCCCCGAGCTCCTCTGCTATGGCCAGCGCCTCGCGGGCTTCCTCTGCGCCCGCGCCTGGGATCCTGCCGATGTTCCAGAGGATTTCGCACAGCTCGGGCTTTGCCTCAAGGCCGCGTGCCTTGTCCGCTAGAGCCTCAAGCTCCTCCCGCAGCTGCTCAGGCGGACGCTTCCCACACTCCCGCTCAAGTACAACGATCTTTCTTTTCAATTGCAGCGTGCGCAGATCGTCGCGGTCCGAGGAAATAGTCGAAAGGGCTGCGCCGAAACGGTCAAGCGCCTCGTCGTAGTGGCCGGCCAATCCATTTTCGTCGCCTAGCCGATCCAGCACCTCGACCTTGTCAGCCTCCGTCTGGGCGTTCTTCAGGGCGAGGTGGAGAAACTCAATCGCATCCCAGTGCGCGTACACACGACTGGCGCGCGTAGCAGCTACGATCGCGCACTCTAGGGCTCGATCAGCAACCCTGCCCTCGTCAAAGTGGATCGCCAGCTTATGGGAGATGGCCTCCGTGTCCGCCTGATAGATCTCCTCGAGAATCCCAGCGATCTTCCGGTGAAGAAGGATGCGACGCTTACCCTTCAGGTTCTTGTGCAATACATGCTGGATAAGCGTGTGGCTGAACTCGTAGATGCTGGTCGGCTCGCCGTCAGGCAGGCTGCGGGTCTCAGCCAAGCGGACCAGCTTGTGCTTGCGAGCCAACGGGTCGAGCTGTTCCTCGAGCTTCAGTTCGTCCGTGTCGAGCAGCCGAGCGAGTACCGCCGAGTCGAACTCGTCTCCCTCGACGCTGGCGTATTCGAGGACGCGATAGGAGTCATCGTCCAGACGGCTGAGGCGCTTCTCGATCACGCTCTCGGCCGAGCGCGGAGTCTCGATCTCCTCGTGTAACCTGTGGAGGTGCCACTCGCCGTCCACCGTGTGCGCGACGCCCTGCTCGACACACCACTTCAGCAGCTCTCCGAAGAATAGCGGGTTGGTCCCCGCGCGCCGCTCGAGGAAATGCACCAGTTCCGGTGATGCCGCGCCGCCTAGTTCCTCCTCCACGAATTCGACGAGTGCAGCGGAATCCAGTGCGCTGAGTGCTAACTCCTCGGCCACGCCGTAGCGCTGCAACTCAAGCTTCGCCTGCTTGATGGGGTGTTTGGCCACCTCGATGTCGACGGGACGGTAGGTGCCGACGATCAATGCCGGTTTGTCAGCGATTTGCCGCGCCAGGTGGCTCAGCAGCGTCACCGAAGCCTTGTCGGCCCAGTGCAAGTCATCGATGAAGAAGACAATCGGATGCTCGGCAGCTGCGGCCAGAAAGATCTCTGTGAATTGGAAGAACAGCGCTTCTTCGCTGGGAGCCGCAGTCGTGGCGACACCGCCGGCCATGGACTGCTTTAACTCGGCGGCCGTGACCATCGTGGCGGCGATCATCTCACCGGCTACGGGTATCGCGGCCACCCAGTAGGGCGCGAGCTTCTTCGCCAGCTCCCGGAAGCTTTTCCTCCCGCCGGCTTCCTCGCCGCCGGCAACGAGGTGACGAAACGCGTCCACGAAGGGCTGGTAGGGCTCGCCAGCGCCGTACTGCTCCGAGCACCCGGTGGAGATGACGCGCGCCTCCCGCGCCTTCAGTGCCGCGTCGATCAAGAACCGCTCCACTAGCGTGCTCTTGCCGGCTCCGGCCTCGCCGGTGATGAAGACCACTCCGCCTTCACCGCCGAGTGCGCGGTCGAGCCGGTCTGTGAGCTGCTGGAGCTCGTTTGTACGCCCGACGAATGCGCTCACCGTAGCGACCTCCCAGCGAAACGGAGGAAACTGCGACGGTCGGCGCAGGATCGCCAGAGCCGGGCCCCCGGCCACGAACCGGTGGGAGGCGAGGAGGAAGTCCTAGCCGCGCCAGGCCCGGCAAGGCTCGGCGATCCCGAGTCCTCTTCGGAAGCCTGAGGAGAAGACCTCACGACGTCAGAGGTCGGCAGCGTGGTCTTGATATGTTGAAATTGGAGTGCCCCGCAGGAGTCGGGGCACCCCACTCATCCACTCATGAACGCCCGGAAGGAGCGACCCACTTGGGGTCAGTGCTTACCCCCGTCGTCCCATCCCTCAGCGGGCAGGAGTTAGGCTTGTCAATGAGCGTCATTGCTCGCGTGTCGTCTGACCGAGCTGGATCGGGTGTCACATCCACGAAGGCTTCCAGCCGGAACTCGTACAGCCGCGCCGGGTCCGTATCGATCACGTATGTCACTTCAATGAAGTCAGCGTCCTCCCTCTCCACCTGACGGCAAGCGACGCTCTGGATGGCCGGATCCGTGCTGATCTCGATAGGAGGCTGTCCGGCGAGACAGGGCTGGAAGTTGTGACTCACCACGATGTTATCGGTCGTCGGCCCACTGCTCGTGCCGTCGTCCGGCTTCGACCGCATGTGCAGCTGCACCTCGGCCTCGGAGTCGCAGACGGTCGGCTCAGTACCGGTACAGGGGTCGAATCCGCCGGACGGGGGCGCCATGTCAAACCAGATCGTGATGTGTGTCAGGTCCGGCGGAAAGATCGGATTGCCAGCAAGGTTCAGATACGGCTCATCGCCGAAGTAGCCGAACTTGATTGGGTCGCGGAAGTCCCACCCCGTGCCGCCGTCGCCGTCGCTCTCGTCCAGCGCGTTCGTGACGCAGGTTGTCGGTAGTAGATCGACAGATGCTTCAAGATCGGTGGCTCCGTCCTTGGGCGGCTTGCCACCGCCTGGCTTGCCATCACCGCCGGCCTGACTCACATCCTTGAGTGAGGCGGTGAAGAACTCACCGGCTTCGCCGAAGAATGCCAGCTCGCCCTGATAATTGGCGTCCAACACCAAGCCTCTGTTGATGGCAGCGTTTCCAAAACCGCTGCCCGAGACGATGAGTCCGGGCTTGATGCCGGCGTACGGAACGATGCCTACCCAGAACTTGCTACAATCCCACTGCAAGGTCGTCTCGTTAAGAGTGCAGAGTGGTTCATCATCCAGGCCTATGCCCTTCGTGAGATCGAGTACCATCCAGCTGTTGCAGTCAGCGTCTGACGTCCCGAAGTCCAGCCCGCCGTCAGAGAAGCGGCACTCCGTCTCCAGGTTGAAGCTGGCCTTTGTCTTGAGGCTCAGCCTCTCCACTTCGTCGAAGGCAACGGAGAACGGGGCGTCGGCGGGGTTATCCCAATTGATGCAGTTATCGACGAAGTTATCCAGCGTCAGCGGCACCCCGTCTTTCTTCCTCGTGTCGGTGACCCTGCCTTCGAAGTCCACGGAGACATCTTCTACGCCATCCGATTCCTCGTTTGGGATCACCCCCGGGGGAGCGTCCAGCGAGGGCGCCCCACCGAGTGCGAATTGCACGTCCCTCAGCCCCTTGAACACGGCACAGAGACCCAAAGGCGACTCTTCCGATACGAACTCACTGAGGTTGAAGGCGACCTTCCCTTCATCGTCCGTGAGGTTGATCCCGATGAGTCCTTCGCCCGTGAAGCCCTCACCAAACCCACCGTTGTACAGCTCGACGACGGCGTCTGCTGCGGGCTCGTCCTTGCCCTGGCCGCTGACCGTGACCGTCACCTCGACGCACGGTGCGTCGAACACCTGCGGCACTCCATCCGGATCCACGAACGTGCACTGATTGCCCGCCGCCTGGCCTAGCTGGGGCTTAGAAGACACCGTGCTTTCAGTGGGATCGCGTTCCGCGCAGGCTTTCAAGAGGAACGCGAAGACCACCAAACCCACGGGTACAACCCAGCGGGCGGTGCGCGATTTGGAAGTAGCCATGATCGATCTCCTGGTGTTGGGGCGGTTCTGGCCGACGCTGTATGATATCCTCCTTTTCTAACAAGATCCGCGCCAGCCACGGAGGTCGCTCGACTGGCGTCCGATACCTAAGCGCACGCACTCCTGTTGCGCGTGTGCAACAGCCGCTGTTTGGAACCTGCCGACATCAGTCACCTCAAGCCCGACCGCTAAAACAGTTCGGAGCGAGATTCTATGCTCGCTCCGAACTGCTGTGACCCTCGGAACAGGCGGGACCGGGCACGCACTGCGGCAACAACTACAGGCCTAAAGAGGCGCCAATTTGCGGCCTCGGGAGATATCTGTCAACTCAGCGGCCGCCCGGTTGCCCACGCTGCTCACACGTCCGCGCTGGACCCGGGTCGTTCAGTGTTCGCTGCTGGGGAGCCCGAATCGCTCCTTGATCTCTTCGATGCGTGCTGACAACCCGGACCGCTCTTCTTCCGGATAGCTCGCTGCGAAGACGTTTGCGTCGATGGCGTTTCGGAATGCGTATTCGCTCATCACCTCGGGACCCTGTCCGGCCTCGCCTCGGTACTCCAGCACGCCCACTCGGCAGAGGCGCGAGAACCGATCCTCGAGATCGAGTTCTGAGATCCCAGACAGTTCCGCGATCACGGTAGAGTGGAAGACAGGTCCCTCGACGGCAGCGAGGGCCAAGAGCCGCAAGTCCTGATCGTCGAGGCCGGAAACGTCCACCGTTCTCTGGGGCGCACTGCCCACACCCTCGTCCGGCGAGCCCTGCCAGCTCCATCCTCGGCCCGCTCTACGTAGCCTCCCGTCCCGCTCAAGACGGCCCAGCACCGACCATAGGGCACCCGGCACGCAGCGACTCGCTTCCGCCAGCCAACTGAGCCACTCGTCGGGCACCGCGCTGTGCGTGGCCCGCTTGACAGCCTCGTGCAACTCCTTGAGCGTGAGCGCCGGCAACTCCACGCGCTTTGATCGGCCCAGCCGCTCCGCTTCCAGAATCAGGTCGGCGATTGCCGGCGGCGGCCGCCCGTCCTTGGTACGCACCGAAGCAACGAGAACAGTCCGGGTCTGTGCGAGCCGCTGGATCAAGGCGAAGGCGCCAGCCAGGTCCTCAGCGTCGCCCCGTTCCAGGCTGTCCAAGATGACCAGGCGGGGCTCGAGCGCTCCATACTCGACGAGCATGCGGACGGCTTCTATCGCCGTGTCACTTGCGGAGCGGCCAGGTCTCTCATCATCCTCCCCGACTTTGCCGGTCCGAACGGCCTTCACCGTGCGCCAGACGGCGGTGAAGATCGCGCCGATCTGCGTGACGTCGAGCCACTCCATAACCACCTTCCAAGCGGATCGCTTCAAACGGTGGCCACGTGTGAACAGCCGAGCCAACTCCAGCCACGTCCTCTCGCCGGACTGGGCGCAGTTGACGTACTCGGCTTTGAGCTCGCGGTGGCAACGGAACGCCACCTCCTGGAGGACACCCACTAAAGCAGTCTTGCCCGATCCTGGCGAGCCCAGGAGGAAGATCGCCCGGCCACCTTCGCCAACCGCAGCGTCAACCTGCTGCATGAGCTGATCGAGGAGTTCCTCCCTGCCGACGAAAGGCGTTTGACCCGACCAGCTTTGCTCTCGTGGCATACTAGTGGCCTCCCGCATCCCACTTCGTGATGACGTCCCGGACGATGGCCAGCATCTCTTCCTTCACGCGGTTGAAGTAGCGCTCCGCCTTCGCACGATCGAAGTCGAGGTAGCCCTCGCCCGGCGTGTAGAGGCCGATGGTGGTTGGGAACGGGTAGGCGCTCCAGGCGTCGTTGAACGGTGTCGCCTGCTCGGGCCGGTAGAGCTCCGGCAGCACGTCGTCCCGCGCCACCACCATCAGCGCCGCGTTCTCGTTCAGGCCCGCGTGGCCACCCTGCTCGCCCCAGACTTCCTCGCTGAGGTCGGCTGTGGCGCTCCACCAGTTGATGACCATGACTCGCGCCTCGGTCTCGCGGAAGACCTCGATCGCCGCCGCATCGAGGGGGGCGAAGTTCGGGCCATGTCCGTTCAGCACAATGATGTTGCGGAAACCGGTCTTGGCGAGGCCGGTCATCACTTGCTTCGCGAGCACCTCCAGTAGCTCGGGCGCGATGCCGAACGTGCCGGCATACTCGTCGATGCTCGTGTTCACCCCGTAGGAGATCGTCGGCGCGATGAGCCCGTCCAATTGCTCGGCCAGGTAGACAGCCAGGGCTTCCGGCACCAGGTTGTCCGCGCCGTTCGGGCCCACGCCGTGCGCCTCGACGGTTCCCACGGGCAGGAACACGGTCTGGATCGCCATGGGCACCAACTCCTCGACCTCCATCCAGTTCAGGTGATCGAGGTGGCGCGTCCGCTGAGCTGGCGCATTGGTCGCCGCGACCAGAACCAGCGCTAGAGCCAGGCAAGTCCATCTCATGAGTGCCTCCCTGTGGATGTTCACCAGCCCCTGCTCCCGAAGGGCCAATAACAAACAAGTCAACCGGGTTGCGCCTCCCCCGCTGGACAGGCTGACCGATATCCTGGGTTGGTGGCCTCACATCTGCAATGGCGTCTGCCGGGAGCCGGGTATCTGCTGCCCACGCTCGAGGTGGGGACAGCGAGCGGGCCAGGCCTGGACTTTCCGTCCCGGACCCCTTCTTCTATTAGACCAGCGTCTATCCCAATCGATGCCGCTCTCAGTCATGATCCAGAGTGGAGGGACCGTAATCGCCATGCGACATGTCCCAAGCGCGCTTCTGTTCTTGTTGCTCGCCGCAGCGACCTGCGCGGCCAGGCCCGTCCTGGGTCAACAGACCACGCCGGAGCCTACCCGCCCGCTCGCCTCGGCTTATCGGAAGGCCGCCGACCGGCTGATCGAC
>CANPVY010000078.1 GCA_947581845.1 uncultured bacterium
GGATCAGCGCCGGGTACGGCCCGAACATCCATCGCAGCTCGCCCCTGAAGACGCTGGCGACCTCCTGAACCTCCGGCTGCAACATGCGCGCTATCCTCCCGATGAGCCTGGCGCAAAGCTCCGGCGCGGCGCTTTCGCAGTCTCAAGTTTTGACGGGTTCGTACATAATACGCGCCGGCGCCGCTGGCGCCAGGGCTGGGCAGGGATGCTGCGGTGAGCTAGCCGAAGACCTGGCTGAGCGTTCGAACGACCGCCGGCACGGACTCCGGCTTCGTCATCATGAGCTCGCCCGCATGAAGGCGATCGTTCACACCCAGTAGGAACGACTCTACACTGCGAGGCACAAAAGCTTGCACGACCAGCCAGTCACCCGATGCGTCGGCACGGAAGGCCCCCGCGGTCTGCCGCGTCATCTTGAGCCCGACGATCTCGATGTCGAAACTCAGAGACTCGACCCTCGTGCTGGGCGGTGGCAGCGGCGTCAGCGAGCCCTCGGGCTTGCCAGCCAGTGCGCGCAACATGGCGGAATAATCGGCGTCCGACAGGCGCTGCAACGTCAGCACGTGCCGGCCGAGGTTGATGACGATGTAGAACCGAGACCAACCTTCACCGTACGAGTACACGGCCTGCCAGCGGCGGCGCAGCGGGTCCCCGGATGGCTGCGCTTCCGTCCGGAAGCGCAGCGGGCGGGGCACAGCCTGCACGGCGAAATAGCCGAGCTGGACCTCCCCAGGCTGCACGTCACGTCGCTGCATAGCGGAGACCTCCGAATCGCTTACAGGCTCGCCTACTTTGTGGACTTCCCCTTATATAGCTCGCGCCGCCGCGCTGGGCAAATTCTGTTCCTGCCCCAGAGTGGCTCACAAGCGCGTATGCCGCGCCCAACCCAGCGCCCACGGCTGGCGGCCCGCGACCGGAAGCGCAACAGGCCGTTGCGCGCACACCGCAAGACGCTGTAATGGTGGACTGCGGAAGGGAGGAGAGATGAGCCAGGGAAGAACACACCGGCAGCGTGCCGCCAGGCTGCGTAGTGCCGTGCTCAGCCAGCCGGCGATCCAGCCTCTGGTATTCGTGGCGCTGACGCTGGCCTACATCTGGGTGATCAGGCCGACCGGGAACGATTGGCTGAAGATCCCCGTGTTCACGATCATCGTGCTGATCCCCTTCACCTCCAACTTCTTCCACCGGGACCGCCTGCGTGAGCTCGGTCTGCGCCTCGACAACCTCTGGGCCTCGGGTGTACAGGTTGGGCTGGCGACGCTGATCGGCGCGATCGCGGTGGTCGGAGTCGGTATGCTCACCGGCGCCGGACCTGACTTCCCGCGTGGCGTCGCCCGTTCCTTCCTGCTCTATCCCCTCTGGGGACTGGCGCAGCAATACGCCATGCAATCGTTCACCTACCGCCGCATACGCGAGGGCAGCGGTCGTCCGGTCCTGGCAGCGGCGATCACCGCCACCCTCTTTGCCTCCGCCCACTGGCCCAACCCGGCTCTGGCCCTAATGACCCTGGTGGGAGGTTATGTCTGGTGCCGACTCTTCGAGGGTCAGCCCAATCTGATCACACTGGCACTCTCGCACGGCTGGCTGGCCGTACTGCTCCGCTACTCGTGGCCCGCCGAGTGGCTCCACAACCTGCGGATCGGCCCGGACTACTGGGCCTGGACGCCGTGAGGCAGTCTACTCGGGCAGCTTGAAGTACGGGTTCTCGATGATGCCGAGCAGGTTTCCGAAGGGATCGACCACGGACGCGACCTTGATCCCCTCCCCCACATCCTGAACCTCGCCGTGCGCGCTAGCACCGAGTTCCAGCAACTTCGTCATTGCCGCCTCGATGTCCTCAACGCCCCAGTAGGCCAGCGTCCCGCCCAACCCGAGCGCCTCTCCGCCCTCCACCGGAAGCAGGCCGAGCTCGAACCCGCCCACGTTGAATCCCACGTAGTAGGGCTCGTCGAAATACGGCTCGAAGCCGAGTACCTTGCTGTACCACAGCTTCGCTTCCCCCAGGTCATCCACCTGGTAAACCACGGTCCTGAGCCCAATAAACATCGTGCCCTCGTCTCCCGCTCTTCTTGACACTGCCGCCTCCGATATCGTCGTCTCCTCCGACGACCCTGCGTCACCGCCGCACGCCGACAACACAGCCAGGGTCACGAAGATGACCGCCATCTCCATCGCTCGTCCTCTACTCATCGCCCGCCCTTGCCTCGTGAGCGCCCCGATGTCGCCACAGCGGTCCACTGCCTGCCTCCGCTCAGGGCTCGTCCCGAGGCGGAGGCCCACCTGAAACCGATCCCAACCAGATCACTGACAGTGTGAACTTGTCAAGCCCTCGAATCGCTGTGGCGCTACTAATCGTAGGACAGGATACATAAAGGCGCACAACCAAGCGACGGGAGATGGGCGCCTCGCTGAATGCTTCCGCCCCATGGCCTACCAAGAACTGAGATTGATACTCAATAGCATTGCGCACCCCGCCCTCCCGGGATAACATCAAGGCTCCTGCGGCACACAAGCTGACGACGACTCTTGCGACTTAGGAGGTTGATGATGCCCCACGAACTCCCCCGGCTCCCCTACGACTTCAGCGCCCTGGAGCCGCACATCGACGAACAGACGATGCGGATCCATCACGGCAAGCACCACGCAGGATACGTGAGCAAGCTCAACGCCGCGCTGGAGAAGCACCCGAAGCTCTTCGAGTGGAGCCTCGAGGAACTGCTCCAGAGGATCAACGACGTACCAGAGGAAATCCGCACGGCAGTGCGCAACAACGGCGGCGGCCACGCCAATCACGGCCTGTTCTGGACGATCATGAGCCCGAAGGGCGGTGCTGAGCCGAACGGCGACCTTGCCAAGGCGATCAAGGACAGCTTCGGCGATTTCGCCAGCTTCAAGAAGGAGCTGAGCACGGCTGCGGCCACCCGCTTCGGCAGCGGCTGGGGCTGGCTGTCGGTGGATGCCAAGGGCACGCTGCTGGTGGAGAGCACGCCGAACCAGGACAGCCCGCTGATGGATGGCCGTACTCCCATCTTGGGCATCGATGTGTGGGAACACGCCTATTATCTGAAGTATCAGAACCGGCGCCCCGACTACATCGAGGCTTGGTGGCACACCATCAACTGGGATGCCGTGTCCGAGCGCTACAGCGTCGCGCGCAGGTAGGCTATTTCAGGCGAGCTAGTCCCAGCCAGCGAGCCCTCCGCGCCCAGCGCGCGCCGGAGGGCTCGTGCTCATCTTTCTACCCGCCCTCCTGGCCCTTTGAACGCCCTGGCGAACTCCTCGATCGACGTGGGTGTGGTGTTCTCTGACCCGTTCAGGATCGCGTCGAGCCTCCAGCACCCCGGTTAGCCACTCAGCGCACTGTATGTCGGCTCATCGCAGCCCGCGCACGGTTCACCGCTCGGCGGTTGCCGGCCCGGCGGCACCCGTCTTAGTATCCTTCGACGACGGCAACGACCCCGCCAACGGCAGCCCATACCAGCATTGGCTACGACGGATTTCGGGCGTTTGCTCAGCCGGCCGCGCGTCAGGTGGCTCCTGGTCATCGGCTTCTGGACGTTTTTCGGCTCCCTGTTCGCGGTCGAGCTCTACCTGCTGAGCCGAGCTGAAGGTGGGTCCCTGACCCTGGGACCGGCGCTCATCCGGCACCTGGCGTGGTCCTATACGTGGGCGCTGTTTACGCCAGTGGTGCTGTGGCTGCGCAGGCGTTTCCCACTCGATCGTCGCCGCTGGCCAAACAGCCTGCTCGTGCACCTCGCCATGTGCCTGCTCATGGCGCTGATCGGGTCGGTCGTCTTCGTGCTGGCGGGCCAGCTCACCGGTCTGTATCCCGGCGGCCTCAGCGTCCTGGTTGATCACTCGCTGCTGCTCTTTGCGACCTGGTTGCACCTCGATCCGTTCCTCTACTGGCTCATCATCGGCCTGAGCTATGCCGCGCAGTATTACCGAGAGAGCCGGGAGCGACAGTTGCGGGCCTCACAGCTGGAGGCCCAGCTCAGCCGTGCACGGCTGCAGGCGCTCGAGATGCAGTTGCACCCCCACTTCCTGTTCAATGCGCTCCACACGATCGCGGGCCTCATCAGGACCCACAAGAGCGCACAGGCCGTTCGCGTGGTCACCGGATTGGGCGAACTGCTGCGGCGTGCGCTGGACAGCGCCGGCGCGCAGCTGGTGCCACTGAAGCAGGAGATAGAGTTCGTCGAGCGCTACCTGGAGATCGAGCAGATCCGCTTCGGCGACCGGTTGACTGTCGAGCTGCAAATCGAGCCCGACACGTGGGACGCACGCGTTCCCCACCTCATACTGCAGCCGCTGGTCGAGAACGCCATCCAGCACGGGATCGCGCCGCGCGCGGCGGGTGGGCGAGTCAAGGTCAGCGCACGGCGTGATGCTGAGCGGCTCCACCTTGCTGTGTGGGACGATGGGCCCGGTCTGCCCGGCGGTTCGCTGCAGCCGGTAAGGGACGGTGTGGGCCTTGCAACGACCAAGCAGCGGCTCGAGCAGCTCTACGGCCGCGACCACACATTTGCTGTCGCCAACTCGGCAGATGGCGGCGTGTGCGCCGCGTTGCAGATCCCCTTCCAGTTGGCGACGGACGAATGGCAGAGCGGGGCCTAGCAGCATGGACAAGATACGCGCCCTGATCGTCGATGATGAGCCCGTTGCACGGGACGGCATCCGGGTGTTGCTGCGGGATGACCCGCAGATCGAGGTGGTGGGCGAGTGCGCCGAGGGACGCGAGGCAGTGGAGGCGATCCAGGAGCTCTCCCCCGACCTCGTGTTCCTCGATGTCCAGATGCCCGAGCTGGACGGGTTCGGCGTGATCGAGCAGATCGGGGCGGCGGCGATGCCGGTGGTCGTATTCGTGACCGCGTACGACCAGTACGCGCTACGCGCATTCGAGGTGGCGGCGCTGGACTACCTGCTCAAGCCCTACGACGATGAGCGCTTCGCCACCGCCGTCGAGCGAGCGAAATCGCAGATCCGCCGGGGTAAGGTCGGCGAACTCAGCCGGAAGCTGATCGCCCTGCTCGAAGGTCAGCTGGGCGAGACCGCGCCGCGTCCGGAGGCTGGCCCAACAGGGTACCTACAGCGGGTGATGCTGAAGACGGGCGGTCGCGTCACCTTCCTCAAGGTCGATGAGGTCGACTGGATCGAGGCGGAGGGCGACTACGTCAAGCTACACGTGGGAAAAAGCTGGCATCTGCTCCGTGATACGATGAAGCGATTAGAAGAGCAGCTCGACCCGTCACGATTCGTGCGGATACACCGCTCGACCATTGTCAACATCGATCGGATTGAAGAGCTGCACCCCTATTTCCACGGTGACTACGTCGTCGTCCTCCACAACGGAACCGAGCTCAAGTTGAGCCGCAGCCGCCGCCACGCTCTGGAAGAGCGCCTGGGTTGGTCGCTCTAGCACCTGTCCGGCCGTATACCCCGAAGCCGTTCATCCCGCGATAGCGCCGCTTCGTCTATACGAGATGACGGCTCGCCGACAAACCGTTCCCGTAACCCCGCGTCATCTCCTAACATAGGCTCGGTGCGCGCGAGCGCGCCCGTCGTTGGGCCCGAGAACCGCGTGCGCGCCCCAGAGAGGGGCTGGGTTCGGTGAAAGGCCCCCGCCCGGCGGCGACGACGGCGAGAGGAAGTAGCCAATTACGCCATAACCGCGGAAGTACGGGCGTCGCCGAACCCGCGAACGCCCCGCGTACTGGTGGTGGGCTGCTTCCTCTTGTCGCCAGCTGGAAAGCAGAGGGGACGAACTCGAGGCCTTGAACCTCAGGAGGCGTATCGTGTGGCGGCGCCTGCAGGGCCGCAGGCAGGTGAGGCTCCCCTCCCGGCTCGGTGATATCTTCTCCCGGCGCCGAGTCAGCCGCCACACAACTCCTCTCCAGTGCACCTTCGTCGGAACGGAGGGTTGAGCGCAGGCGGCATCCGTGTGGGTCAGCGCCGAGGCCTCGTGTTGCGCCAGCCAAGTAGATGTGTAACGATGGGGTGATGAGCGACCCCACGGAGTTCAGACTGAAGCTCAAGCAGCCACGCAAGAGACTCCGCGTACCCATCTTCAGAGCGCTACTGCTCGCCCTCGCGCTCATGCTGAGCTGGCACTTCGTGGTCTACGGCATCATGCGGGGTCAGTATCCAGAGGTCCTCAGAATCAATCCCATCACCAACGTGGCGATCGTCCCCTACAGCGTTGAGGTCTCGTCCGGTCCGATCAGCGGGGACGGCCAGTTGATCAGCACGCGGGCGGGACAGCGCATCCTGCAGGGACGGCTCAGAGATCAGGCCCGCAGGTATTTGGAGGTCTACGGGATGATCGTCCCCTGGCGCGTGAAGCTCGAACTGCAATGAGGTGACGGCTGTGGGCGAGCAGGAACTGAGCGAGCGGGCCGGTAGCGAGAAGGTGCGCCTGGACAAGTGGCTCTGGGCGGCGCGCTTCTTCAAGACACGCTCGCTGGCTGCCAAGGCGATCACCGGCGGCAAGGTGCAGGTGAACGGACGGCGTGCTAAGCGCGCGTCCAGCCTCCACGTCGGCGACCGCGTGCGCGTCCGCAAGGGCCCGAGCGAGTTCCAGCTCATCGTCCGCCGGCTGTCCGAGCGGCGCGGCCCCGCCAGCGAGGCAGCGACCCTCTACAAGGAAACGCCCGAGAGCGTGAGCGAGCGGGAGCGCCTGGCGACGCTGAGGAAGGCAGCGCCGACCTTCGAGTTCCGCGAGAGAGGTCGACCGAGCAAGAGGGAGCGACGGCAGCTGCAGCAATTCAAGCGCGGATCGCAAGACTGACCGGGGGTAGCAGGTCGCTGAAGAAGGTCCGTAGATTCGGGTGGGCGCCGGGGGACCGCTCGCTCCGGTCGACCCGGCAGGCGGGGTCGGTGTTTCCCGCTTGGGCAGCGGGCAGCTCACCCGCAGACCCGGGTCAAGAATTGGAGCCGGGTCGCTAAAACCAACTTCGCTCGTCGGTCCCCCGGCGCCTCCCCGGTGCAGAACTCCGATCGCTTCTCAGCGACCTGCTAGGCAGCTCAACCAAAAAGGTCAG
>CANPVY010000079.1 GCA_947581845.1 uncultured bacterium
CCGGAACCGCTAAAGGCGCGATCACACGATAGGACCGCTGTGATCGCACACTAGTCGCTGGAGACAGCGGGGACGTCTATGGTCGGAGGAATCCTGTTCTTCCTGGTGGTCGCGGTGATCGTGGTCCTGGTCATCGTCTACGGCCTGCGGCTGGCGAAGATGCCGGCGGGCTGGGCGCGCCGCGGCGGGACGATCGCCGGGATCGCCGCACTCGTGCTGCTCGCCCTGGGCCTGTACCTGGGCCTGGTCTGGGCGCCGAGCGAGCGGATCATGGGCGACGTCTACCGGATCATGTACGTCCATTTCCCCGCCTGGGTGGGCACGGCGGCCGGTTACCTGACGGCGTTCGTGGCGAGCATCGCGTATCTCAGGACGCGCGACCCGGGCTACGACTACGTGGCGTTGTCGGGCGCGGAGATCGGGCTCCTGTTCAACGTGACCGGGCTCATCACGGGCTCGCTCTGGGGCCGGCCGACCTGGGGCGTCTACTGGACCTGGGACCCGCGGCTCACGACGACCGCGATCATGGCGATCACCTTCGCTGGCTACCTGGCGCTGCGCGCCTTCATGGAGGATCCCGAAGGGCGGGCGCGGGCTTCGGCCCTGGTCGCGATCGTCGGGTTCGTGAACGTGCCGGTCGTCTACTTCTCGGTCCGCTGGTGGCGCACACTGCACCAGGTGCAGTCGAGTCCCGAGACCATCGATCGGCCGATGGTCTGGGCGTTACGCACGATGATGGCCGCGTTCCTGCTGCTCTTCCTCTTCCTGTTGACCCGGCGCTACATGTTGGCCCGCATCCGCGGCGACGAGGAGCTGGAGGCCATGAGACTGGAGGTGGCGGGTGACTAGGACGGGGATCATCGCGGCCGCGTTCGCGCTGGCCGTGATCGTACTGGTGGCCGTCGTCGCACAGGACATGCGCGGCGCAGGCTTCGTCGTGCGGGCCTACGTGATCACCGCTGTCATCCTCGCCCTCTACACGTGGTCGCTGGCGCGGCGGCTGAGCCGTGCCCAGCAGGGCGGATCAGCGGCCGCTCAACAGCCCCCAAGCGGCGACCGCGACCGCGGCGCGCAGCCACCCGGCGAGCCAGGTCGCTGACAGCGGCTGCCGTTTGCGCGGCTGCGGCGCAAACAGATGGCGGTCGAGATCGCTCTGGTACAGATCGGCAATCCTTGGTGGGTCTCGCCTCATGGTATCGCTGGTGTGCCGCGGCGGGTCTGGCTTTGGTAGGTCGGATCGCCAGTGGATTGGCAGGGGGGAGGTCTGCCAACGCCAGAGCAAGATGCATGTGCCGGGCCATCAGCGTCCGGCGCACTCGACTCGTTGAGAGATCGAAACTTGCCGCGATGACCTGCGAGCCGGACTGAGGTGCGATCGTGCAGCAGCGCCACAGAATCGCAGCGTAACTGTCGCGGGGCTTCGGCGCGGCCGTGCGCTGTGGCCGCGTTGCGCAAGTGGGGACGGCCCGCGCGCTAGCGGTCCTCCAGCTCCGGCGGGAAGATCTCGGCCAGCGTGATCGCGCCGATGGGCCGCGCGCCCAGGGAGACCGGCAGCGTGTCGGTGTAGCGCTGCGGCTCAACCGCCCCGGTGGCGAAGTCCCAGACCTCCACGCACTCGGCCTCGGGATCGACCACCCAGTACTGGGCCACGCCTTGTCGGTGGTACAGCTTCTTCTTGATCGTGCGGTCGCGCTCCGCGGTCCCGGGAGAGAGGATCTCGACGACCAGGTCGGGTGCGCCGCGGATCCCCTCTTTGACGAGGATGTGCTGGCGAGCCTTGGAGACGAAGACGATGTCGGGCTGGACACCCTCTTCCGTGTCAGGGAACTCGACCCCGAGGGGCGCGTCGAACACCCAGCCGTGTCCGGGTTCCTGAAGCAGCAGTCTCAGAGCGGCCTCGAGGTTGGCACTGATCCACTGGTGCCGCAGGACCGGCGCCGGGGTCACGTACAGCTCCCCGTCGATCGCCTCGTACCGCTTGCCGTCCTCGGGCATGAGGAGGGCGTCCTGCCAGGTGATCCGCGTGCTAGACATGCTCTCCACGAGTATACCCCCCGGCTACTGGCGTGGCGAGCGAGGCTCTCTACTGTCCAGTGTGGCGGTCGCGTATCAACGGGACGTCAACGCCGGGGGGACTCAGCAGGACTCGAGCGGGATTCTACAGGTCGGTAGGGACGAATGAACCTGAGCATCACGCATTTGGATAGGGGTTATCTCCTGGAGGCGACCACCCGGCTGGCGCGGCCGCCGGGAGAAGTCTTCGATTTCTTCGGCGACGCGCGTAACCTGGAGGCGCTGACCCCGCCCTTCCTGCGCTTCGAGGTCCTGACCCCCGATCCGATCAGCATGGGCGCCGGCACGCTCATCGATTATCGGCTGCGGCTGCACGGCCTGCCCGTCCCCTGGCGCACGGAGATCACCGTCTGGGACCCGCCGCGTCGCTTCGTGGATACGCAGGTGCGCGGTCCGTACCGCTGGTGGATTCACGAGCACAGCTTCGTCGAGCGCGAGGGAGGCACCGAGATGAGCGATCGGGTCCGCTACGGCGTTCCCGGCGGCCGGCTCGTGCACGGGCTCTTTGTGGAGCGCGATCTCCGCAGGATCTGGGACTATCGCGCCTCGCGAATCGCTGAATTGCTGGGTAGCGCCTGACGAGCCGCCGACCCCTTCACTCCGACGTCAGCGCTGTGACCGGATCGACGCGCGTCACCCGGCGCGCCGGCACGAAGCTCGCCAGCAGGCCCGTCAAGGCCAGTGCGAGTAGGACGGTGCCGAAGACGGCTGGATCGCGCGCGCTCACCTCGTAGAGGAAGAACTGGAGCGGACCGGCGCCCAGAGCCGCCAGCCCGATACCGAGCGTGAGTCCGATGCCTAGCTGGATCACTCCCCGCTTCATGACCAGGCGCACCAGCATGGGGCCGTCGGCGCCGAGCGCCATCCGGATCCCCATCTCCTGGGTGCGCCGGCTCACGGCGAACGACATCACTCCGTACAGACCGACGGCCGCGAGGAAGAGGGCCACGAACCCGAACACCATGAACGTCCAGCCGAAGAACCAGTAGAACCAGGTCTCCCTCGTGATCACGTCTTCCATCGACAAAATGTCGTATATGGCGAGATCGGGGTCGACAGATTCGACGGCGCTCCGGACATCGGCCGTGAGTGCCGTTGGCGCGCCGCGCGTCCTAATCGCAATGCTGACACGGGTGCCCACGGGGCTCTGCGCAATTGGTATATAGTAGCCTGCCGGGCTGGCCCTCAGGTTCTCGATGCCTTCCATCTTCATGTCCGCTACGACGCCGACCACAGTCATCCACTGCGCCGCCGAATCACCGGCTATGCGCAGGCGCCGTCCCAGAGGATCGCCGTCGGTGAAGAAGGTGCGGACGAAAGTCTCGTTGACGATCGCCACCGGCAGGCTCTCGCGCCGATCCATGATGCTGAACGTCCGGCCCTCGAGGATGGGCGTCTGGAAGGTCTCGAAGTAGCCCGGCGTGACGATGCCTTCGCGGGCGATGGGCACGCCTTCCTGCGAGCCGTACGACTCTCCCTCTATCTCGAATCGCCGTAAGCCGTATCCAGCGGCCGG
>CANPVY010000080.1 GCA_947581845.1 uncultured bacterium
CAAGAGTCTCGCGGCTGGCATGGCGCTTCGGCGGCGAATATACTCCCGGGAACCCGGCCGTCAAACCAGCTGCGCGCGCAGGGTTTTGACAGTGGGCACAAGGTGCCATATTGATAGCCGGGGTGAGGAGAGCGTGTTCGCCGGGCGCCGGGCAGGGGGCGCGCCCAAGCCCGCGAGTGGTGATCGGAGGTCCCGATGCAGTTGCGCGAGTTCTTTACCGAAGATGTGATCAAGCTGGATCTGCAGGGCGCGAGCAAGGACGAGATTCTAAAGGAGCTGATCTCCCTGCTCAAACTCCCCGAGAAGTCGGAAGGCATCCTATTCAAGATGCTGAAGCGGCGCGAGAACCTGGGTTCGACAGGGATCGGGCGTGGGATCGCGATTCCGCACTGCCGCTCGCTAGTCGTCAACCACCTACGCGTCGCTTTCGGTCGCCGGTCCGACGCCATCGACTTCAAGGCAATAGACGACAAGCCGGTGTCCTTCTTCTTCCTGATCGTCGCACCGCCGCTGGAAGTCTCCAACCAATACCTGCCGGTGCTCGGCAAGATCGCCCAGCTGTGCCGTGAGCCCGACGTACCGGAGAAGCTGGCCCAGATCCGTACGCCAGACCAGTTCCTTGAGCTGCTGGATCAGAAACAGGTTTGACGCAAGGACGTTCAGTATGCATCCCCAGCTTGAGATACTCCTGGAACTGCAGGATCTAAAGGCACAACAGAGAGAGCTGGCAGAGGCCACGGCGGACACGAGCCATGAGATCGAGCGGAAGGTCTTCCGTGTGAAGCCGGAAGACGCCGCGGCGCAGCTGCAATCAAAGATCGAGGAGATGGAGAGTGTTCTCGCCCCCGATGTCGCGGACCGTTACCGAATCATCTCCAGGCGACGAAACCGCGCCGTCGCACCCGTGTTGAACGGTATCTGTTACGGGTGTTTCATGACCGTCCCGACCGGGGTGCCCCCGAGTAACGACGAGATCCGCTGGTGCGAGCACTGCGGATCGTTTCTGTATTTCGTGGACTGATCTCGAGGCGCGTCAGCGGGTGACGATCATCTTGCGAACGTCCTGCGCTCGGTTCGCAATGATCTGGCAGAAGTAAATCCCAGACGAGACGAGCTGCCCGCTCCTGTCCGTCCCATCCCAGTATAGCAAGTAACGGCCCGGCGCTTCGTAGCGGATCTCCCGGACAGGCTGGCCTGCGGACGTGGGGTGATCCAGGGCAACCGGATAGGCGACGAGCTGGCGGAGAAGATTGTAGATGCGTACCGTGACCAGGACCGGTAGCCCATCCTGGAAGAGGTCGTCCCCCAGAATGAACGGGATCCGGGTCTCCTGCCTGAAAGGATTCGGGTAGTTCGGCTCCAGTCGCACACCGCGGACTTCCTCTTGCGTGACCTCCTGAAATCCCGCGGTGCTGTCAGTCTGTTGCGCGAAGACCTCGGCTGAGCTAGGGACTCGCGCCAGCAGAAGGACGAGGAGCACAGTACAACTGTGCCTCAATCCGCCCTCTCCCCCTCCGTCAAACGGTAGCGTTGGTTCGGTCAAAACCTCCCGGGTCGACAAATCCTACCCAGCCAATGATTCCTATTCAAAAAATAGAAAGCCGAGCCAAACTGAGCAAGAAGCACGTGGCGCGCTACGGCGCTTCTCGCAGCATCCGGCCCCCCGGAACGCGGCGCGTGTAGCCCGTGGCGTCGAAATACTGAAGTAGTGGGATAAGATACTTTCTGCTCACACCCAACCCCTGGCGCAGTTCCGACGGCGTCGCCACCTGCCCTCCTGCCAGCATCTCGCCCAGGCGCGCCCTCACCTCAGCGAGCACCCCGGAATCGTAATAGAGGTCCGACGTGACCGGCACCAGTTCTTCCTGGGCAGCCAGGAACTTCAGGACAGCGAGAAGCTCGTCCCCGCGCACGCCCAGAGCGCCTGCCAGTTCCTTGAGCGCCGGGGGTGTGAAGCCAGCGGTGCGGATACGGGCGCGCGCCGCCGACGCCAGCGGCTCCTGCTCGGGCGGGAGCCGGGGAACGTGGCCGGCGAGGGCCGCCACGGAGCCGTCGATGCGGATCCTCCCCTCGCGCTCCAGATCAGCGAGCACGGCGTTGACGAGTTCAGGCGAGCCGCCGATCGCGCGGCGCAACGACTCCAGGCTGACCCCTGGCGCCGCGACATCACGGCCGTGGCCGTGAGCGAGCCTCTCCAGCAGCGCAGCCTGGGCCTCGCGCACAGCACGCTCCGGAAACCAGCGCCCCCCCAGCTGGCGAACCGAGCCATCGCTTGCGAGCGAGCGGAGCTGGTGCTCTAGGTCGGTGGGTGTCGCTCCTGCGAGCAGAGCGAGCTCGGCCGCGCTGGCGCCGTCGCTGAGTCGCTCCAACACTCTGCGAGTTCGCTGCTTCCCCTCTAGCGCCGCCAGGGTACCCCAGTCCGCGACCTCCTGTTCGTGGAGAGGGCCGTGCCGGGACGCCCAGGGGTCGAGGACCACGCCACCGCCGATGGTCGTGATTGGCGAGTAGGAGCGAACCACGAAGCGATCCCCACAGCGGGCAACCACCGGCTTCTCCAGCCGCAACTGAACGGCCGAACCCTCACCCGGGCGTAGCGGCTGCTGCGGGTCGAGCACGACACGCGCCATCGTCTCGGCGGTGCCCAGGTGGAAGCGGACGCGTTGCCAGTGCTTGACGGGGGAGGGCGAGTCGGGCACGAGTTCCAACCTGGCGTCGACGTAGCGCGTGGCTCGCCAGACGGTATCGCTGGTGAGCACGTCGCCCCGCCGGACCTGCGAGCGGTCGACGCCTGCTAAGGCCAGCGCGGCTCGCTGGCCGGCGCGCGCCGACTGCATGTCAACGCCGTGCACCTGGATACCGCGGACCCGTGCCGAACGGTCGGCGGGGAGGATGCGGATCTCCCCTCCGTTCTCGATCCGGCCGCTCCAAACCGTCCCCGTGACCACGGTGCCCACCCCGCGCACGCTGAAGCAGCGATCCACAGGCAGTCGGAAGAGATCGTCGTCGCGGCGGGCCCGCACGGCCCGCGCGGCGTCCCGGATCTCGGCATTCAGCGCATCCAGCCCTTCGCCCTTCACGGCGGAGACGCCAACCACAGGCCAGTCAGCCGCGCCCATGATCACGGCGACCTGGTCCCTGACCGACTCAGTCACCAGAGTCCGCCAGTCGGCGTCGACCAGGTCGCACTTCGTGATAGCGGCGACCCCGCGCTCCACCCCCAGTAGACGTGCGATCCAAAGATGCTCCCGCGTCTGCGGCATCGGCCCCTCGTCCGCCGCCACGACCAGCAAGAGCAGATCGATTCCGGTTGCACCGGCGAGCATGTTCTTGACGAAATCCTCATGGCCCGGCACATCGACGACCGAGATCTCCAGGTCCTCGGACCCGGTCGGGAAGCGAGCGAAACCGAGATCGATGGTGATGCCGCGCTGCCGCTCCTCTTCCCAGCGATCGGTGTTGACCCCGGTCAGGGCCTCGACCAACACGGTCTTGCCGTGATCGACGTGTCCGCCCGTTCCCAGTATGACCGACTTCATCTGAGGCGTTCTTCCAAGAACCGGAAGGAGTTGAGCTGCTGGTAATCGGCGAGGTGGTAGGCCACAAAATCGCGCAGCAGGTCACGCTGAGCCGGCGCGGACTCGAGTGGCCGCCCGTCGCCTCGGCCGCCCCTGACGAGCGCGCTCAGCTCCGCTACGGCCGTGGATGACAGTTCGCGCAGGCTCAAGTTCTTTGCCTGCGGCTGGCAGCGACCGCAGATGATGCCGCCACCCGTCAGGTCGAATTGGGTTCGCTCGCCGGTTGTCACCGCTCGACCACATAATGAGCAGCACTCGGTGTTGGGTGCGAAACCGAGATGGACGATCAGCTTCCAGGTCTCCTCGAGCATCGCCGTCTCCAGATCCCCGCGCTCCTCCAGCAGGCGGTCAAGTCCCCGACCGAGCTGGTCGAAGAGCTCCTTGTCGGCCGCAGCGGGCGCGAAGCGGAGCGCGATCTCGGTGAGCAAGCCAGCCCCGGCATAGCGCATCAGCTCGCGACCCAGGGCCTGGCGCTCGCGGCGCAACTCGAAGACGGAGAGGGTGTGCAGCTCACGGCCCTCTCTGGTGTAGAAGGTGGCGACGCCATCCGTGAACGGCTCCAGCAGGCCACCGAATCGACTCTTGGGACGGCGCGCGCCCTTAGCGATGACCGAGCAAAGACCGTGGTCGCGGGTGAGCAGCCGGAGGATCTTGCTGGTCTCGCTGTACTCGTAGGTCTTGAGAATGGTGGCAAGCGTCGTAACGAGCGCCATACACCGAACTTAGGACGGCGGTGAACGGTCGGCCAGCGCGGCCGGCAACAGGACGGGTAGGTGGCAATAGAAAAGCCGCCGAGGCGCCTGCCACCGACGGCCTGCTTCCGGGGCTCTGCGGGGTGTCACGGGCTGAAACGACCGAAGTCCTCGGGATTCAGCCTTTTCAGGTACTCCTTGAGCTGCTCGGCGTCCATCCCTTTGGTCTCCTCGGCCTCTGGGACGACGTCAGGCGTCTCACCCGGCTCAACCTCGGACGGCTGGATCTCGATGGACGCCTGCTCGAGCAGATCGTCGTGCGCGTAGATGGGCGCCTTGGCGCGCAGCGCGATCGCGATGCTGTCGCTGGGTCGGGCATCGATCGAGACCACCTGCCCGTCCCGCTTGAGAATCAGCTCAGCGTGGTAAGTGTTGTCGACGACCTTCGTGATGAGTACGCGCTGTAGCTCGCTGCCGAGGCCCTGCAGCATGGCCATGAAGAGGTCGTGGGTCAGCGGGCGCGAGAACTTCATCCCTGCCAGCTCCATGGCGATGGCGCTGGCCTCACCAGGTCCGATCCAGATCGGGAGAACGCGCTCGCCTTCCAGCTCCTGCAAGATGACGACCGGCGTGTTGGACGCCTTATCCAGCCCGAGGCTGGCTACCCTGACCTGGTTCATGCTACCCACAGTAGATCGATCGGCAGGCTCCAAGATCTGGCCTCACCCAAGATACCAACCCCGACCCGTCTGTAAACCCCGCCGCCGTACTCAGGTTCCGAGCTCCCAGGACGATAGATACTTGCGCTGCTCGTCCGTCAGCGTGTCGACGGCGATATCCATCGACTCGAGCTTCAGGCGAGCGATCTCGCGGTCCAGAGGTTCCGGTGTTCGGTGCACGGATCGGTCCAGCTGGTGCCCGTGACTCACCAGGTACTCGGCGGCGAGCGCCTGATTGGCAAACGACATGTCCATGACCGCTGCCGGGTGGCCCTCCGCCGCCGCCAGGTTGACGAGCCGGCCCTCGCCCAGCACGAAGATACGGCGCCCGTTGACACGGTACTCCTGCACGAAGTCACGCACCTCACGCGGGGGCCTGTCCGCCATGCTGGCAAGCTGATCCAGGTCGATCTCGACATTGAAGTGACCGGAATTGGCCACAATGGCGCCGTCCTTCATGAGGCGGAAGTGCTCCTCCCGGATCACGCTCGTGTCGCCCGTCACCGTGACGAAGACGTCGCCAATCTTCGCCGCCTCGCTCATCGTCATGACATCGAAGCCGTCCATCACAGCCTCGAGCGCCTTGAGCGGCTCGACCTCCGTGACGATCACGCGCGCGCCCGCACCCCGCGCCCGGCTGGCTACGCCGCGACCGCACCAGCCGTAGCCGGCGATGACCATACGGCTACCGGCCAGAAGGATGTTCGTCGCCCGCAGTATGCCATCTATAGTCGATTGGCCCGTGCCGTATCGATTGTCGAACATGTACTTCGTCAGGCTGTCGTTGACCGCGATCACCGGGAACTGCAGAACACCGTCGCGCGCCATGGCACGCAGCCGGATGACGCCAGTAGTGGTCTCCTCGGTCGAGCCAATCACGTTCCCCACGACCGCGCGGCGTTCCTCCTGCGAAAGACTCCCAGCCCAGCGGCGTACCGGCTCGGCCAGATCATCGAGGCGCTCCAGAGCGATCATGTGCAGCGAGCTGACCAGATCGGCCCCGTCATCCATGGTGATGCTCGGTCGGTGCGCGAGCGCGGCGCGAATATGGTCGTAATAGACGTCGTTATCCTCACCGCAGATCGAGAACACTTTGACATCGTGATCGCGCACCAAGCAGGCCGCGACGTCATCCTGCGTGGACAACGGATTCGACGCGCAGAGGGCGACCTCTGCACCACCGGCCTGCAAGGTCAGCACCAGATTCGCCGTCTCGGTGGTGACGTGGAGACAGGCGGACAGCCGCTGCCCCTTCAATGGCTGCTCGTGGGCGAAGCGCTCGCGGATCTTGCGCAGCACGGGCATAGCCCGCTCGGCCCACTCCACACGCAGCTTGCCCTTATCGGCGAGCTTGATGTCACGGATGTCGTGTTCGACCCTATGTATAGACATGACTTGCCCTTCTGTGGTTCAGTTCAACCGATATGGGACCTCAGATCTTCCACCTTGTCGCAGCGCTCCCAGGAGAAGCCACCGTCCGACTCAGGCTCGCGACCGAAGTGACCGTAAGCCGCCGTCCTCTTGAAAAGCGGACGGCGTAGGCCCAGGGCCTCGATGATGCCCCAGGGGGTGAGATCGAACACGTCACGGACTGCGGCTTCGAGCCGGGCGTTGGGGACGCCGGCCGTTCCCCGGGTATCGATGAGGACCGAGACCGGTTGGGCGACACCGATCGCGTATGCCAGCTGGACCTCGCAGGTCTCGGCCAGTTCGGCGGCGACGATGTTCTTAGCGATCCAGCGGGCTGCGTAGCTGGCCGAGCGGTCGACCTTGGTGGGGTCCTTGCCACTGAAGGCACCACCGCCGTGCCGCCCGACGCCGCCATAGGTATCGACGATGATCTTGCGCCCTGTGAGGCCCGCGTCGCCCTGCGGGCCGCCGGTGACGAAGCGACCGGTCGGGTTGATGTGGATGCGGGTGGAGTTATGGTCGTAGAGTTCCGTAGGCAGGACCGGCTCGATGACAAGTTCCCGGATCTTCTCACGGATCTCGCCGTTCTCGATGTCGTCGTCGTGCTGCGCGGAGACAACGACCGCCTCGATGCGCACCGGCTCGTCGCCATCGTACTCGACGGTGACCTGGGACTTGCCATCGGGCCGCAGCCAAGGGATTGTACCCGACCTGCGTGCCTCCGCCAGACGCCGGGTCAGTCGGTGGGCGAGGATGATCGGCAGGGGCATGAGCTCGGGGCTCT
>CANPVY010000081.1 GCA_947581845.1 uncultured bacterium
TGCTTAATTGCTCTTGTTTATGACCACCGCGTCGGCCATCCGCAGGTTGGCCTCGCCGGGGTGGTAGGTGAGCTCGTGGCCGGGCCGGTGGGGGTCGGCAACCACGATATGGAGGTCCGGCCGGAAGAAAGGTAGGTCGTTGTTGCCACCGTCCCAGACCACCACATCGCCGTCCGCCTCCGCCTGCCGCAGGATCTCCTGGTAGTCGACCCCCGCGAACACGACCGTTCCCTCCCGCACGTGCGGTTCGTACTCTTCGCGCTCCTCAATCGTTACTTCATGGCGCTCGAGATCGTCGTAGGTCTTGAACCGCTGCACCCGCTGCTTGCAGAGATCGCCGTAGGGCATGGGGTGACGCACGACGACCGGCTTGCGACCGAAAGCCCGCAGCCGCTCCACGACGTAGCGCGTCGTCTGGCTCTTCCCCGACCCAGTGCGCACAGCGCAGACGGCGATCACCGGCCGCTGGGACTCGAGCATCGTGTGGCCGGGCCCCAAAAGCATGAAACTGGCGCCCGCGGCCAGGCTACGGCTGGCCAGATGCATCACGTACTCGTGTGAGACGTCGGAATAGGAGAACACACAGGTGTCGATCTTCTCGTGCCGTATGAGCGACTCCAGCTCCTCCTCCGGGACGATCGGTATCCCCTGAGGGTAGTGCGGGCCGGCGATCTCGCTGGGGTAGATGCGATCGCTGATGTTCGGTATCTGTGTCGCCGTGAACGCGACGACTCGATACTCCGGGTTGCCCCGAAAATAGGTGTTGAAGTCGTGGAAGTCGCGCCCGGCGGCGCCAAGGATCACCACCTGCTGTTGCTCGCTCTTGTGTGCCATAGAACCTCGTCTAACAGTCCGACATTGCCTGCCTGGAAAGCGAAGAGAGGACAGCCCACGCCCAGATCATACGCCCAGCCAGTCTGCCAAGCCCGTCAGGTCGACGACCTCACACAGCGGGGGCGGCCCATCGACCCGGACCTCAGCCTTGCGGTTCACCCAGATTGCCGAGAGCCCCAGCTCGCACGCCGGACGGATGTCATGGAACAGGCTCTGAGCCGCGTGTAGCAAGCGCTCGCGCTGCCCCCCGACCCTTCGGATTGCCTCACGGAAGTGTCCAGGCGCCGGCTTGTAGCTCCTGGTCTGCTCTGCGGTGATCGCCCAATCGAAATCGACCCCGATCCGCTGAAGGGTCGCCGCGAGCAGATCGTCGTCGATGTTGGAGAGGATCGCGATCTTGAAACGCGACTTGATGCGCTCGAGTGCGGGGCGAGTATCCGGGAAGACCGGCCAGTCCGGCAAACAACTCGCCAGGAAATCGGCACGGCCGGGTGTCAGCGGCCAGCCCAGCCGCTCGGCGACCCGCAGCGCTGTCTCGGCCAGCATGTCCCGATAGCGGCGATAGGGGCCCGCCTGGACTTTCGGCTCGACCACGTGGTAGGCAGCGATCACCTCAGCGGGCTCAAGGGCGAGTCCGTCCTCTGCCGCCGACTTCAGGAAGGCCTCTGCGATTCCGCCGTCCCAGTCGACCAACGTGCCGTAGCAGTCGAACGTCACTGTCTCCCAGGTCATCGGGCATTACGGATGCTAGGCGCCGAACTTGGTCAAACGACCGGCGTGGGCCAGCGCGAGCGGCATGAGATCCTCGGAACGACAGAGCCCTGCCGCACCCTGTAGGCACCATTTCTCGCCGAACTGCTTCACCGGGTCAGGCCGGCAGCTGGGCGACCAGAGCAGAAACGGCACCGGATGCCAGCTGTGGCTACGCAGCGCCGCTGGTGTCGAGTGGTCGCCGGTGACGATGATGACGTCGGGCTTCAGCGCCATGAGGCGAGGAACGTATCGATCGGCCTCCTCGATCACCCTCGCCTTGCGCTCGAAGTCGCCGTCCTCACCTGCCTTGTCCGTCTCCTTCACATGCACGAAGGCGAAGTCGTAGTGCGGCCAGACCTGCTCGAAGGTCGTGAACAGGTCATCCAGCGACGCACCCGTCTCCGCTGTGTCCATCCCCACCAGCTTTGCCACACCCCGGTACATGGGATACTGGGCCACGGCCACCGACCTGAGCCCAAACACCTCCGGGAACTTCGGCCAGGTAGGCAAACGGGCAAACCCCCGCAATAGCAACATGTTGGCCGGCTCGTGGCCAGCCAGCCGCTCACGCGCCTCAGCGACGAAGCGGCGCACCAGCCCCACCGCCTTCTCCGCCGCGGGCCGCTCCGCGCGGACATCGAGAGCCGGACTGCCCACATGCCCAGGATCGCTGTCCGCGACACCTTCTTCCAGTCCTTCGCCGCGGAGCACCAACAGGAAGCGATGCTCGCGCACCGGTTCCACGAACAGCTCAACACCGGGCAGCTCGATAGTCCGCAGCTCGTCGCACAGCTGCCGGCAACGCTCGGTGGGAATACGACCGGCGCGCCGGTCCGTGATCTTCCCCGTCGCGTCCACCGTGCAGAAGTTGCCGCGCGCTGCGAGATCGTTGGGCCCGAGATCAAACCCGACGCCCAAAGCCTCCAGCACGCCGCGCCCGATCTGGTAGCGGATCGCATCGTAACCGAACAGCCCGATATGTCCCGGGCCGCTGCCAGGCGTGATCCCGGGACCCACGGGTTGATGCAGACCCACCATGCCCTCGGACGCCAACCGGTCGAGATTGGGCGTGTCAGCGGCCTCCAGCTCCGTCGGCCCACCCGCCGTCACCGGTAGACCGCCCAAACCGTCGAGCACGAACAGCAGTATCTTCGTGCTGGCCGGCGTCAGCAGCTCACGAATCAGTTCCAGGTCCGCCATCGCTCGATTCGCTTCCCATTCAACGTATCAGCATCGCCGAGGCGAGAATCTCGATCCCCGACCACAGGTGCCCCATGCGCAGATTCTCGTTGGGACTGTGCTGGTTGTTGTCATGGTTGACGATCGGTATGCCCACCGTGGGCACCCTCAGCACATCGGTGAACAGGTATAGCGGCACACTGCCGCCCAGCGTCGGTAACTTCACCGCCGACTGGCCGGTGTGCGTCTCCACGGCCTCGATGAGCGTCCGTGAGACCGGAAGATCCATTGAGGTCCGAAACGCCGGGTAGCCGTCGGAGGTCACGACGCGGGCCAGCCGCGCGTAACGTCGGCGCGTCTCGGCGTCGGGCTCATCCGTGAGGACGTGGTAACCCTGCTTCTCGATATGCGCGATCAGCCTTCCCACCTGCCGCCCCGGATCGACATCCTTCACCAACCGCAAATCGATGTCGGCGATCGCTAGATCAGGAACGATCGTGCGTGCCTCGGACCCGACCCAACCGCTGCGCAGCCCCCGCACGTTGAGTGAGGGTTGGTTGAGCAGGAGCAGGCGGCCACCTTCCGACTCCGGTGCCGCGATGGCGAACGTCTGCATCTGCTCGACATCGTCATTGGGCGCCTCCGCGATGGCCTGGAGCTCGAAGTCGCTCAGCGGCACGACATCGTCGTAGAAGCCGTCCACCCGCACTCGCCCCGTCTCGGGGTCCTTCATGGTCGCGAGCAGCTGGGCGAGACGCATGGCCGGGTTCGGTGCCCAGTTCCCGTAGTGCCCGCTGTGTAAGGGCCTGAGCGGCCCGTACACGGTGATCTCGGCGCTGACGATCCCGCGCGCCCCGAAATAGAGCGTCGGCTGGCCCGACGGGTCCCTGGGGCCGTCTGCGCCTATCACGAGATCGGCCGAGAGTAGCTCGGCATGCTCGCGAACGAGCGCGCCCAGGTTCGGTGACCCTGCTTCCTCGTCTCCCTCGAAGAGGAACTTCAGATTGGCCGTGGGCTCCACTGACCCGGCCTGAAGCGCGTCGAGCGCCACCAGCATGGCGACGATGGGCGACTTGTCATCCGCAGCGGACCGGGCGTAGAGACGCCAGTCCGGGTCGTACTTCTCATGGGTCGGGAAGTCGATGATCCGCCCACCTGCCTCCAGCGGCGCATCGCGCAGCACCGGCGTGAACGGGTCGTGCCCGACCCAGCGGCTCGCGTCCACCGGCTGGCCATCATAGTGGGCGTAGAACAGGATCGTCCGGGCCGCGGCGGGTACCTGGAGTTCGCCGAAGACGTAAGGCGGGCCATCCGTCTCCAGCAGGCGCGCGGCAATGCCGCGCGCCGCCATCATCTCGAGCAACGCCTCCGCGTTCCGCCGCATCGCCGGGATGTCGGCAGCCACGTTCGGCAGCTTCAAGAACTCGACCAGCTCATCGACGATCTCCGATTCGTGCGTAGACCAGTAGCTTCGCACCGCACCTAGCGGCTGCGATTGAGCGGAGGCGCGGTCGTTGCTGAGCAACACGAATGCGCCGATCCAGCAAAGCAACAGCGGCAGTCTCATAAGGCCTCCTGCTCTTCGGCCCCTTAACGGGCCGGCAACGCCCCGGCTCGAGCGCCAGTGCCTCCAGCGCCGCCCATAGCAAGAGCGGCGACGGTCGTACGTCTGAGCACGTGCGTGCGCGGCGGTAAACTAGTGAGCGGGTGCGGAAAGAAAAAGCCGGGTCGGCGAGCTGACGGACCGGAAAGCCGAAGGGCGCCGAACCAGGCGCCCTTCAGCAGCCGGACAACGGTCGGGGGATCAACCGCACTCCGAGTAGCCGCAGGCGAGACACTTCAGGCAGCCTTCCGCGAACTGCAGCGACGTGCCGCAGTCGGGGCAGGTTTCGATGAACGCCTTGATGTCGCGGCCGAAGTGCTTGGCTGGCTCATCGAAGACGCTGCCCCCGATCTCGGGACGCGCAGCGCTCTGGGTACCGCCGTTGCCCTTGGAGCCCGTCTCGGGATCCTTGAGCGGCAGCACCTGCTGCTGGCCCTCCTTCTCGGCCAGATATTCCTCGAGGGCCAGGGCAACAGCGTCGGGCATCGAGAGGATCTTCTTCGCGCCGAAGCCCACAGCCCGATCGCAGGATATGCCGCGCAGCTGCCGGCTGACGGTGCGCAGCGGGATCCCGCTGCGCAGTGCCAGCGAGATCAGCCGGCTGATGGCCTCCGCGTCGGCCATCGCAGCGCCGCCCGCCTTGCCGAGCGTAGTGAAGACCTCGAAGGGACGTCCCTTCTCGTCCTCGTTGATGGTCACGTAGAGCGTGCCCAGCGGCGAGACCATCTTGCGGGTGATACCACGCAGAGCGTCAGGTCGCTCGCGCACGAACGGCCGGCCCATCAATTCACCCTGCTTGGCTGAGAGCTCGCGTTTGAGGCGCTCATTCTCCTTCTCGAGCTTTTCCAGCTCGGCGCGCAGCTCCCTCAGCTCGCCGACAAGCTCCGCACTGGCGAGCTCGGCCTCGGAGGCGACTCCAGCATCCCCTGCCACGTCTTCGCCCTTCCGCCCTACCTCCGAGACCGAGCTCTCTTCCTTTGAGATCGGATGTGACTGCACGACCGCCTCCGCTGTCTTCCCTGTGGACAGCACCTGATGCTCCCGCGACCCGTCCCGATAGACCGTCACGCCCTTGCAGCCCAGCTGGAAGGCGAGCAGGTAGATCTTGCGGACGTAGTCCGGCGTCGCGTCGTGCGGGAAGTTGCACGTCTTCGACATGGCGCTGTCGACATAGCTCTGGAACGCCGCCTGCATCCTGACATGTTGTTCCGGAGTGACATCGTGCGCGGTCACGAACACGCGCTGCACGGTCTCCGGCACCTCGTCGAAATGGATGTGGCCCTCGCACGCGATCCGCTCCATGAGTTCGTCTGAGTACCACCCCTGCCGACGTGCGAGGGCCACGAAGTCCTGATTGACATCGGGCATCAGCGTGCCCGCCTGATTCCGCATGAACGCCACGGCGAAGAGCGGCTCGATCCCACCCGCGCAATCGGCGATGATCGAGATCGTCCCGGTCGGCGCCACCGTGGTCAGATTGCAGTTGCGCAGCCGCCGCAGCGGCCGGATCCGGTTGCCATCCCTATCGCGTGCGCAGGTCTCATCGGGTCCCCAAATCGAGCGCTCCCACTCCGGGAACACATTCCGCTGCACGGCCAGCTGCTCCGACTTGACCTTCGCCTCCTCGTCCACGAACCCCATCACCCGCTCGGCCAGCTGCAGCGATTCCTCAGAACCGTAGGGGATGCCCAGCCGCACCAGCATGTCCGCCCACCCCATCACGCCCAGCCCGATGCGCCGAATCCGCTGGGCCAGGTCGGTGATCTCCGGCAGTGGGTAGCGGTTCGCGTCGATCACGTTGTCCAGATAGTGAGTGGACAGGTGCACCGCGGCGCGCAGCCCGTCCCAATCGATCATCCCGTCCTTCGCAAAGGCACCCAGGTTGAGCGAGCCCAGGTTACAGACATCGAAAGGCAGGAGCGGCTGCTCCCCGCACGGGTTGGTCGCCTCGTAGGAGCCGAGGTGCGGGACCGGGTTATAGTAGTTCGCCCGATCAACGAAGAAGACACCTGGCTCCCCATTTCGCCAGGCACCCTCGACGATCGCATCGAATACTCCCCGGGCCCGCAACCTCTCCACAACCCGACCTGTGCGTGGGTTGACCAGATCGTACTCCTCATCCGCTTCCACCGCCCGCATGAAGGCGTCGGTCACCGCCACCGATATGTTGAAATTGGTGACCCGACTGCTGTCTCGCTTGCAGTGGATGAACTTCAGAATATCCGGGTGGTCCACCCGCAGGATCCCCATGTTCGCCCCGCGCCGCGTACCCCCCTGCTTCACCGCCTCCGTCGAGGCGTCGTAGACCTCCATGAACGAGACTGGGCCGGAGGCGACACCCATCGTCGACCGCACCACATCCCCACTGGGCCGGAGCCGCGAAAACCCGAACCCCGTGCCGCCCCCGGACTGATGAATGAGCGCCATGTTGCGCAGCGTGGTGTAGATCCCCTCCAGGGAATCCTCCACCGGCAACACGAAACACGCCGACAGCTGGCCCAGCGGGCGACCCGCATTCATCAAGGTCGGGGAGTTCGGCTCGAACAGCCCACTGGCCATCAGATGGTAGAACCGCTCCGCTAACTGCCTGGCTTCCGCTCCGCTCCCTCCGTACTGCAACTCCACCGCCGCAATCGCCCGCGCCACCCGCCAGAACAGCTCGCGCGGCGTCTCCACCGGACGCATCTCATCGTCCTTCACCAGGTAGCGCCGCTCGAGCACGGTGAGCGCGTTCTCACTGAGATCCGGATCGGGCAGCGTCGCCGGCGGCACCGCCGGAATCTCAATATGTGTGTCCTGCGAGGCGACCGTCGTCATCGATGGGTGGCTTCCTGCGTTAACGAGTTCCCAGAGAATAAATGCCCCGCGCGCGCCCCTCCCTGCGCGAACAATTCCTGCCCCAATCTGTTGGTTAGACCTGATCCCCGCTGCGGCCTCCGGACAGGTGGCGGGGGAGGAGGCCACGAATTTCCAGGTACGGCGACTGCCACAACATGTAGTACTTCCAATCGACCAGCGACCCCAAATATAGGGGCTGACCCCCGCTTGTCAAGCACTTCTCAGCTCTTGCCCGGCGCCACCGGCCGCGCCGGATCGCCTCTGTACGCCAGCAGATACAGCCCTGTCGTCGGCGTGCGCCTCATGCGAAACGGGACAGCCAATCCTGCCTACACTCGCTG
>CANPVY010000082.1 GCA_947581845.1 uncultured bacterium
GGAGACGCTGACGCAGATAACCGCAGGGCCGAAGGCGAAGCTTTCCTTGCAGCATCTTCGCAGCACCGCTCCTGTCCTCGTGCTTGCACTCCTGCCACTCCTGTTGAACTGGAGGTACGCCAGCCGGGCCGGCGATTACGCGGCCCGCGACTGGGCCTACAACATCCTGATGTCCGTCGAGCCGTACGCTATCGTCTTCACCAACGGCGATAACGACACCTTCCCGCTCTGGTACCTGCAGGAGGTGGAGGGGCTACGTCAGGATGTTACCGTTATCGTCTGGTCTTACCTCGCCACGCCATGGTACGCCAAGCAGTTGCGGGATCTCAGCCAGCCGTGCGGCGATGACGACCCGCAGCGCGACCGCACCAGGATCATCTGCCAGCGCCCCTTTGACCCCGATGAAGCGATACCACTTTACCGCGACCGCGACTGGCCCGTGCCTACTCGTTCGATACTCGAGATGACGGACGCCGAGGTCGAGCGTATCCCGGAGTGCTACCCGATTGACCGGCGCACCGGTCAATGTGCCGTCTTCCCGGACACAGTGCCCGTGCCCTTTGGCGAGATCGTCGGCTTCATTGCGAGAGGCTCTTACCTCTGGCGCAACGATATACTGGTTGCCCGAATCATGCAGACGGCTGCCGGTGACCGCCCGATCTACTTCGCGAGCACTACAGGCACGTTTGAGCGATTCAACATTCAGCCGTACATGATCCGTCAGGCCGTCGCCTTCAAGCTGGCGACCAGCGAGGTCCAGCCGACGGAGTCGATCGTGGTACTACCCCCACAAGCGCGCTTCCAGGGCGGACGTGTCTTTCCCGCGTGGATTGATGTGGAACGCACACGTGCTCTCCTCGACGAGCACTTCGTCTATCGTGACGTGACCGAGCGCCTCTTCTGGCCGGACCACTCCACCAGCGGAATACCTCTCCAGTACTACCAGGCGTATACCGCACTAGCGACTGTCTATCTAATCACGGACCAGCGGGAACTCTCCGACGAGGCAGTGGGCCGGGCACTGCAGTTCCTGGCCGCGGCATTGGGGCCGGAGTATCTGCCGGCACCTGCAGCGCCAGCAGCCGAGGCACCCGCGGTACCGAGCCCGGAAACACCGGAGGAGAACTGAGACAGCACCCTTACGCTGGCGGCTCACTCGCTGACCAGCGCGGCCAGGGCATCGGGCTCTAGGTCCCAGGGGCTCGCGTCGGGGCTCTCATCACGCACAACGCTGGCGCCGGTGCGCTCGTCGTATTCGACCCGCATCACCTGATCCATACCCTCGCGGATCGACTCGATGTGCGTGATGAGGACTACCTGCTCGAAGCGATCCTGCAGGCGCTGCAGCAAGCGAACCACGCTCTCGCGTCGCTGCTCGTCAAGGCTTCCGAACACCTCGTCAAAGACGAGGAGCGACAGCGTATGGCCGGCGCGCTCAGCGATCATCTGACTGATAGCCAGCCGCAGTACGAGATTGCTTATGTCTTCCTCACCGCCCGAGATCACTGGCTTCTCTTCACCGTCGTCCAGCACCACGACCTCATGGTCACTTCCCAGCTCGATCCGATTGTACCGCCCATCGGTCAGCTCAGTCAGGAAGACGCTGGCGATCTCCGACAGCTCGGGCCGCACCCGATCGTTCAGGTCGTCGCGTAGTTCCCCCAACGCCAGGTCCAGCTCGTTGTGCAGACGGAACTCCGCCTGACGCGCCGCGATGCTCTCGGAGATCTGACGATACTCCCGCTCCGCACGTCGCGCCGCGTCAGCCGCCTGGCGCGCCGCCTCCACCTCGCCCCGCGCCCGCTCCAGCTCCAGCCGCGCCACGTTCAGCTCCGTGCGCGCCGCCTCGTACTCCTCGCCTGCCGCGCGGTAGGCGTCCTCCGAGAAGCCGAGCTCGCTGCGACTGGCTTCCAGACCGGCGATCTGCGCACGGATCTGCCGCTCCTCCTCCTCCGTCTGTGCCAGGGCGCTGCGTATAGCCGGCTGTCGCTCCAGACGCGTCTCCAGCTGAGTGATCTGTCTCTGTAGCTCTGCTAGCCGCTCCAGTCCGTCCCGCACCTTGCCATGGCGCTCCGCGTCATAGCCTTCGGGAAGTTCAGCGATCTCGCCCGCCAGGACGCGCGCGCGCGCCTCCTCGGCTTTCAGATCCACCCTCAGCGTCTGAGCCTGGGTCAGCGCCGACTCGGCGGCGGCTAGCTCACTCTTCAACTGTTCGCGCTTCTCGCGCGCCCGGGCCAGGGTCTCCTTCGCGGCTACGACCTCGTCCGGCTCCGCTTCCAGCTGTTCGACTCGCTTGTTATGCCACTTCCCGTCCTGGACCACTTCCTCGTACTGGCCGCGCACCAGATCGAGCACACGATCGTACTCAGAGCCGAGCGGACGTTTGCAGGTAGGACAGACACCCTGCGCACCCTGTGCTTTCAGCTGTTCGATCTGCCGCTTCAGCTCCTCCGCCTGGCTGCGCAGGATGCGAAGCCGTGCCTCCGCGTCCTGCCGATCACGCTGCCAGCGCGACATCGCATCATCGCGTTCCGTCTCCGACCGCTCGCACTCGGCCTCTTGACTTGCCAGCGTCTGCGAGAGCTCGTCGCGCGCCTCGCCGCTGGTCTCCTGCTCTGCCAGCTTCCGCGACAGCGTTTCCACTCGCCCGCGTTGCTGCGCCAGCTGCTTTTGCAGATCGCTGCGCCGCGACTCCGCTTCCGCCAGGCTCCGGAGATTTTCTTCTTCGGCAGGCAGGCCCTCCAGCGGGCGAACCTGTTCGCGCAGCGTCGCCAGCTCGTCGGCCGCCTCCGCCAACTTCTCCAGCTCGGCCGTCGCCTCCTGCTGCTCCTTGACGACGCGCTCCAGGCGCGCCCCTGCCACCCGCAGGTCTTCCATGAGACGCCGATCACGCTCCCGCCCTGCTTGCAGCTCGTTCCAGCTCGGCTCAAGCTGCACGAGTCGCGCCGCCCCCTCTGTCTGTCGCCCATCGGCGGCGGCGAGCGTCGAGTTCGATTCGCGCAGTCGGACCTCCGCCTCCTCTATCGCCCGCTTGATCTCTTCCGGGTCGCCGAGCGAGCGCTGTAGCTCCTCGACCTGGCCCTTAAGCACCTTACGTTGCTCCCGCACCAGACCCTGGGCGCTACGTAATCGTTCATAGCCGAGAACCTGTGCCAAGAAGCGTGCCCGTTCCGTCGCTCCCATCGCCGCGAGGAACTGCAGCTCCTTTTGGCCGGTGAAGTAGGTGTTGAAGAACTCCCGCAGAGTCATCCCAAGACGGCGAGTGAGCTGGCGGGTCACCTCGCCCAAGCCGCTGGCGATGCACTCTTCCTGCTCGAGCCGGTATAGCTCAGCGGTACGTGGCGTCCGCGCGACGCGATAGCGCTCGCCGCGGAGCTCGAAATCGAGTTCGGCGCGCACCTGCGCGCGCCCTGGCGCCCGGTTGAAGCGCAGGGTCTCGTTCGTACCGCGCACCGCCTGCGACCCGTAGATCGCCCAAGCGATCGCCTCCAGGATGGTCGTCTTCCCCGAGCCGTTGGGCCCGATGATCCCTGTGAGGCCGGGCCGGAAATCCAGTTGCGTGTCGGCGTGCTGTCGGAAGTTCTTGAGGCCGAGGCGTATCAACCGCATTTCAGTCCCTGCCCTCCGCACTCTCCGCTTCCTGGGCCTGCTGCAGATAGCGGAGCCCCAGCTCGATCAGCGCCTCTCGGTCCACCTTGCCCGAGTCCGGCTTCCAGCGGTGCCTGAGAAACGCGACCAGCTCCTCCTGAAGGGTCAGGCGGCGGCCGGGCGCTGCGGACCCCTCGCGCCTCACGATCTGCGGCGGCCGCGCATCAAGGTGGAAGTGCAGTGCCCGGGTTCGGTACTCGCGGATCCTGCGATGATCCAGCTCACGGTAGACGTCACGCGGCACATCGAACACACGCAGGCGGATGATTTTCCCGTCGATACCGCCGGGCACCGAGTCCAGTGCTGCCTCGATCGCCTGGTCCAGTTCCGCTGGCGTCAGATCGCGCCCGGCGATAGGCTCCAGATCGATCACCGGCCGTGGACTCTCGAGCTCATGGAAGCCGAGGCGACCCTCAACCACGTCGAACTCGATGAAGCCTTTGGGCTGGTCTGCTTCCAACCAAACGTCGATGCTCGTCCGCTCGATCGCGCCCGGATAGACCATGTTGGGCGCCAACTTCTCATATAAGTGATAGTGCCCGAGCGCGACGTAGCTCCATTCCTCCGGCTTGACGTCGTCACTCCGCATGACAGCGGCACCGAAGTGGCTGATCAACTTCAGGCTCTCGTGCGCGGTGTGTGCCATCAGGATGTTGACCGCTGCATCCGGATCGGGCTCGATCACGGGTTGCACCTCCGAGACCAGCGCGTTGTGAGGAAGGCACAGGACAGCCGCATCGAGCTGTGGGAACGACAGCCGCTTCGGCTCCTGGTAAACCACCTGAACGCTCGGTATCTCGGCGAACAGCCTCAGGATGTTGCCCGTCTCGGCCGCACGCGGCGAATCATGGTTGCCCGCGATGATGACGACCTGCGTCTCGGGCGCCGCCAGGTGGAAGCGCGAGAACCGACGGAACGCATCGGCGATTGCCGCGTTTGACGGACGCACGGTGTGGAAGACATCACCAGCAACCAGGAACAGGTCTGGCGCGATCTCGGCGGTCCGGTCGAGAAGCTCTCGGAACGTCCGCGCGACGTCGGCCTCCCTGATGTTGATCCCGTACGCGTTCGTGCGGTGGTAGGCTCTGTAGCCCAGGTGGAGGTCGGCCGTGTGGACCAGCTTCATGGGGCGTTCAGCAGCTCCAGGTTTCCGTCAGCGTGCCCGGTAAGCTGGATCTCGACGCCGTCGGCGGCGTGCAGCGCGAACATATCAATCTCGTAATGGCCGCCAGTGAAGCGTCCCTGATTGATATCGAAGAGGTTGAAGCCCGTAAGGCTAGCCTGTAAGTGCATTGGCACGCCGAGGCCGACGTCCTCCATCCCCTGCAAACGCGAGTACGAGCCCGAGAGCTCGATCACCGCGAAGGGGCCATCGGGACCCTCTCGCAGCTCGACCAGCGTGTGCTCGAGCTCGAGCGTCAAGCGAACCTCCCCACCCGTGCCCAGGCCTACCGGGAACTGCGCTACGCTGCTCCAACGGTCACCGATCTCCACAGGCTCCTCGGGCAGGTAAGTCGGCGCGACACCTTCCATCTGGGCGAGTCGCTGGGCCAGTCGGGCGATCCTGGGGTGAGAATAAGCCACATCCAGGGTGCGTCCAGTGGGGGTCGTGCGGACTCGCGCCGTCTCTGAGAGGAGATCGCGAACCGATTCCTGGTGGCCCGGCGGCGGCGCCACCGGCCGCCCACCGATGTCGCCGCTGAACTCGAAGGCGTACCAACGAACCTCGAAAGTCCGCGTCCCGTCCCCGGCTACCTCCATGAGCTTCAGCTCGTATTCAACCGCTGTCTGCAACCCCATGCCCGACGCGAGCGTCTCCATGAGCTGGCGAGTTCGCGCATCCGGTTCGCCAGGGCCACTGTACTCGGCCCGCATGCGCATGTCGAAGGCAATGCGATAGCGATTCGCTTGACCGACCCGATCGGACACCCGCAGGAGATGCTTCCCGGTCTGGAGCGCCGCCGATCCGAACCACCATCCGGCATTCAACAGCACTCCGAAGAGCGCCGGCCAGAGCAAAGGCTTCGCGATCAAGGAGCGCTGCACACGACTCGCATAAACGAACTAGAAGCGCAGAGCACCCAACAGAACCAGGTAGATCAGCAATGCACCAACCGCGCTTCCCACGATCGCACCGCGCTTCAGCGCGGCCCTGAACTCGGGCGACTCCACGTCACCCCGCTCCGCTAGCCTCGCCAGCGCGCCCGCCTTGGGGATGACATAGATCAGCGTGACCAGGAACGCGATGAACCCGATTACCTGCATCTGGAACAGCCAGTGCTCTGGAAAAGGACGAAACCACGGCCGCTGGGTCACGATCATGAGTATCGCCCCCGCAACGATTGTCAGGGTCGCGGCTGTCAGTACGAGCCCCCGATAGAGCTGTCGCGCGGTGGAGTATGCGAACGCCGTGATCTGCGTTTCGCCCGTGCCTCGCGCTCGCGCCGTCCAAATGCTGAGGACGAACACGCCCCCCAGCCAGAACGCCGTACCGAGTACATGCAGGAAGATCCAGATACCCGCGACCCTCATCGTACCCCCTAGTGCCGGGTGAGCTCCGCCTGCCACTCTACCAGTGAACGACTCGGCGGCAACTCGTTCACATCGGCCCATTCCACTTCGAGGTTCGCCGCGACCAAGACGCTCTCGTAGCGCCCCGCACCAAC
>CANPVY010000083.1 GCA_947581845.1 uncultured bacterium
GCAGGGTCACGCCGCACAGCCCGTAGACCCGGGCGTGCTCGCCGATCAGGGAATCACTCAGCACGCTGTCCTCGATCACGGAGTTCGCGCCCACGATGCTGTCCCTCAGCCTGGATCGGATGACCCGGCAGCCACTGCCCAAGGTCACGTTGGGACCGATCTCGGACGCCGATAGCTCTACGCCGCTCTCGATCCGGACCGGATCCACGATCGTGCTATCGCCTGTGGCCTCCGGGCGGAGCGCGCGACCCGTCTCGAGCAAATGCCGATTCGTCGCCAGCAGTGTCTCCGGTTTACCGCAATCGTACCAGCCGGTCACCTCCAGCACTTTGATCCGGGCTCCCTGATCCACCATGTATTGCAGCGCGTCGGTCAGAAAATACTCGCCGAGATAGGGCTCCGCGGCCAGCGTTCGATCGATTCCCTCGAACAGTAGATGCTGATCGCGCACGAAATAGAGACCGATGTTCGCCAGATGTGAAACGGGCTCCCGCGGCTTCTCCACGATTCGCTTCATCACTCCCTGCTCGTCCGTCACGATTACACCGAAGCGTTGGTAGTCTTCGACCTCCTTCGCCCAGATGAAGCCCTCCGCCTCCGGGTGCTCCGAGATCACGGACAGGTCCGCATCGAACAGCGTGTCCACGAAGATGATGAGTAGCGGACCGTCGATGTACGGCTCGGCCAGCTTGACCGCACCCGCCGTGCCGTCCTGCACCAACTGCTCCACGAAGACCGACGGGACCGTGTAATGCGCCCTAACGTGCTCCTCAACCTGCTCCTTCAGATGGCCGGTGATGAAGATGAGCGATTCCACGTCAAGCCGTTCGAGCACATCCTCCACTACGTAGTCCAGTACGGCTTTCCCCGCCACCTTGAGCAGGGGTTTGGGTGCCGTGTGGGTGTGCGGCCGTAGCCTTGTCCCCCTCCCAGCCAGCGGAATAACGACCTTCACCTTGCCTCTCCTCTCTGCAGGTATCGGGGCTTCAGCCTGCTCGGGGATACCGTAAACTAAGCACACATGGCGAACCGCAAAGCCCCGCTACGCCGTCCCACCTTGCAGAACGGAGGACCGCCCCGCATGATCAGGTGTCGAGTCGCTATCACGTGAGCTGATGCAATGGTTGCCAGAGGGTTCTGGGAAGCGCTGACGCAGAATTCGGCTCAGACGCACGAGAACGCCGAAGATTCCAGACTCGGCGGGCGGACTTACATGGTCCCCTTCGCCAGGGTCTGGGACGAGATCGTCAGCATGATCGAATCGCATCAGCGCTGGAGGCTCATTCGCGCCGACGAGGCGACCGGGCTGATTCACGCGGAGGCGACCACACGCGTGTTTCGCTTCGTCGACGATGTCCGCTTCAAGGTCAAGCTTGACTCGAACGCGCTGACCCGTGTGGACATGTGGTCCGCCTCGCGCCTTCGCAGAGGCGATCTGGGCACTAACGCGCGCCGCATCGCACGTTTCTGTCGCGAGCTCGACCGCCGGCTGGGCATCCAGCCGTGAGGGGCCTTCTCTTCCCCTGCGGCTCCAACTCCTGCCGAAGCCAGATGGCGGAGGGCCTCGCTCGTCAGCTGTTGCCCAACGGGGTCGCTATCTACAGTGCCGGCTCCCACCCGAGTCACGTCCATCCCCGCGCGATCGAGGCGATGCACGAAGTCGGCATTGACATATCAGCCCGGCGTTCGAAAGGGTTTGAACAGGTCCCGCTCGAAGGTGTCGATTACGTGATCACGCTCTGCGCCGAAGCTGCCGAGGCCTGCCCCGTTTTCGTCGGCGACGTGCAGCGTCTCCACTGGCCGTTGCCCGATCCTGCCGCAGCACAAGGCAGCCCCGAAGAGGTCATGGTCACCTTCCGTGCGGTTCGCGACGCGCGACCACTAGGACGCCGCCACGACGCCGGGAGCCTCGATCGGGACGTCGAGCTCCCCCTCAGTCTTCGCGACCCAGACCGCACAGACCGTGTCACCAGTGACATTCACGGCCGTTCGTGTCATGTCCAGAATACGCTCGACTCCGACGACTAGTGCGATCCCCTCCAATGGGATGCCGAGCTGGGTGAGCACGATCGTCAGCGTGACCATGCCGATCCCCGGAACGCCCGCAGCTCCGACGGAGGCCAGGGTGGCCGTCAGGACGATCGTGATCAGATCAGTGAGCCCCAGCGCAATGCCAAACACCTGGGCGATGAAGACGGTGCTGACGCCTTGGTAGATCGCCGTACCGTTCATATTGACGGTAGCCCCGAGCGGCAGCACGAACGACGCGACTTCATTCGATACACCCAGGTCTTCCTCCGTGACCTGCAGGTTGAGCGGCAGCGTGGCGTTGCTGGAGGACGTGGAAAAGGCGAACAGCACGACCTCATAGTAGCGCTTGAAAAAGAGCAGCGGGGACACGCCCGAGAGCCGAAGCGAGAGCGGGTAGAAGGCCACCGTGAACACGATCATCGTACCGATCGCAACCAATACGTACTTCAACAGTGTGAGCAGGACCCCGTAGCCGAACTGAGCGGAGACTGCTGCGATCAGTGCGAAAACGCCGTACGGCGCGACTTTCATCACCAGCTTTACCAGCACGATCATCGCGTCGTTCACACCGCTCAGAAAATCGAGAACGGGTTTTCGACGCTCGCCCGACAAGATCGTCAGAGAGACGCCGAAAAGGATCGCGAAGAAGATGATCTGCAGGAAGTTCGTCTCGGCCATCGCCTGGAAAGGATTCCTCGGAATGATCCTGACCAGCAGGTCCCTGACCGATGGCTTCTCGGCGATCTGCTCGAGCTGCTCCGCGGTGACCCCGGCGTAATCGGTCAGCATTCTGGCTTTCACATCCTCATCCATGCCGATGCCGGGGTCCAGCGTCTCCGCCGCCACCAATCCCAAAGTCACGGCCAGTGCCGTTGCCACCAGATAGAATCCGACCGTCTTGAGCCCGATGCGACCCAGTTTGCGCAGATCACCAAGACTCGCCGTCCCTATGATCAAAGATGCCATTACCAGCGGGACCACGATCATCACCAGCAGATTGATGAACGCGTCACCGATCGGCTTGATCTCGGTAGCCACACCGCCGAGCAGCGGACCGAGGACGGCCCCGAGCAGTAAGGCAAGCAGGATCTGCGTATGCAGCTTCATCCGCCGCAGCTTCGCGAACGCGCGTCGGAAGAAGGATGGCCGATCTGAGTTCACCTGAGGGGCATTCGCCATTCCCACTCTC
>CANPVY010000084.1 GCA_947581845.1 uncultured bacterium
AGTACGGAGCGTACGGGACGCCGGAAGGGAAGCGCTGGGGATTCACGGATTGGTGGGTGAGCAGTTCGGGAGTCGAAGTATCAGAGGTCACCACCGCGTTGGCGCTGGACGATAACGGCGGCGCACCTGCCTCGGTGAAGAGCTTCGGCGGGCCGTCGGGCTCGGGCTTCGTCGCTCTCTGGGGGACCTACAGGCCAGTACCGGCGAAGTACCTCGAGCAGATACGTAGAGTCGCGGAGTACGGCATCGGCGTTGTGGTGCTCGGGCCGAATAGCATCCAAGACCGAGGGTGTTCGACATGAGGAGCGTAGGGCAGGATATCCGGCAGACCGTGCGGATGCTGCGTCGCAGCCCGGGGTTCGCGGTCGTGGCGATTCTCACGCTCGCCCTTGGGATCGGCGCGACGAGCGCGATCTTTTCCGTTGTGAACGGCGTGCTGCTGAGCCCATTCCGCTACAGCGATCCTGATCGGCTCGTGGTCGTCTGGGAGAGGAACCTGGCCCGAGGCTTGCCCTACATGGTCGTCTCGCCGCCCAACTACGCGGACTGGCGCGACCAGAACAGCGTGTTCGCCGGGATGGGGGCGTTCTCGTTCAGACGCACTATCCTCGAGGGCGAGTCGGAGTCGAACGCGGTTCGTGGCGCTCGAGTCAGTGCCGGGATGTTCTCGCTGATGGGCGCCACACCGATCCTTGGGCGGACCTTCACTCCGGATGATGATCGTGAGGGAAGCGCGCCGGTGGTTGTGCTGAGCTACGGCAGCTGGCAGAACCGTTTCGGTGGTGATGCCGATCTGGTGGGTCGATCGATCCGGCTCGATGGCCGGAACCACGAGATCATCGGTGTGATGCCGCCGGGCTTTGAGTTTCCACCTCCGATTGTGCTTGAGGGCGCCATTCCCACCGAGCAGACGGAGCTTTGGGTCCCGTTTGCCATCGACATGGAAGGCGGCAACCGTAGCCAGCACTTCATGACCGTGATTGCTCGGCTGAAGGATGATGTGGACGTGCGAACGGCTCAGGCCGAGATGAACACGATCGCCAGCCGGCTGCAGCAGGAGTACCCATCGAGCAATGCCGACTGGGATATCACCCTGACCCCGCTGGATCGACAGGTGCTGGGCGATGTCAGCATTCAACTGTTGATCCTTCTCGGTGCTGTCTCCCTTGTCCTGCTGATTGCCTGCGTGAACGTGGCCAACTTGCTGCTGGCCCGGGGCACGGCTCGGCTGAAGGAGTTCGCGGTGCGGGCTTCTCTCGGCGCGGCTCGCGGCCGCCTTGTGCGCCAGCTTCTCACTGAGAGCCTGGGATTGTCCTTGCTGGGCGGCATCCTCGGCCTTGCCCTGGCCGTCTGGGGAGCGAAGGCCTTGGTCCAGCTGGCGCCTCCGGACGTCCCGCGGTTGGCCGAGGTGGGGCTGGACTCGACAGTGCTGGGCTTCACGTTGCTAGTGTCGCTAACGACGGGTGCCCTCTTCGGTCTGGCGCCGGCATTCCAGGGCGCATCGGAGAATCTGGGTGAACGGTTGCGCGAGGGTGGCCGCGGGGGTTCCGAGGGCAGGGGAAGCGCCCGCCTGCGATCGGCGCTCGTCGTGGCGGAGGTCGGCCTCTCTCTGGTGCTACTGGTCGGGGCGGGCCTGCTCATTCGGAGCTTTCTCAACCTGAGCAACGTCGATGCCGGGTTTGACCCCGCGAACCGGTCTACCATGCGGGTCACGCTTCCGGCCTCACGCTACCAAGAGGACGCTCAGCGGGTCCAGGCATACGACGAGCTGGAGCGAAGGCTCAACTCGACTCCCGGCGTCACCGCTGCTGGATTCATAAACACCATCCCGCTGGCCGCCGACCGGGGTGGCACATCCTTCCTCAAGGAGGGCGAAAGAGAGGAGCCGCCGGGCGAGAATCGGGGCGTGAACTTCGCGGTCGTCACGCCGAACTACTTGCAGGCGATGGGTGTTCGTCTCGCCAGCGGTCGATACTTCACCGAGAGAGACGATGCTAATGCGCAGCTGGCGGTGATCGTGAACGATGTCTTCGTGCGCGTCCACTATCCGGACGAGGATCCGATCGGCGCTACGATCTATCTCCACGGGCAACCATTCCGCATAGTGGGTGTCGTGGGTGGTGTACGCCACACGACTCTGAGAGACGACCCGAACCCCAGCGTTTATGTGCCGTATGCCCAGATCCCCTATTCGCGAGGCATGACGCTGGTCGTGCACAGCGAATCCGACGCCGTCTTCGCCGTCGCGCGAGATGCCGTTCGCCAGTTCGATCCGACGCTGCCCATCTATGATATGAAGACGATGGACCTGATACTCGCCGAGTCGCTTGCACGCATGCGCTTCTCTACAACCCTGATGCTGGGCTTCGCGCTCGTGGCCCTGGCACTTGCCGCCGTCGGCATCTACGGTGTCGTCGCCTATTCGGTCAGCCGGCGGACACATGAGATCGGCGTGCGCGTGGCCATCGGCGCCGAGACCGACGATGTGTTTCGCCTCGTGCTGGGTCAGGGAATGCGGCTGGTCGTGATCGGGATTATCTTGGGCGCTGTCGCTTCGTTTGGACTATCACGGTTCCTGAGCAGCTTGCTGTACGGTATCGGCAGCACTGATGTGCTGACATTGACCAGCGTGGCGCTCATACTGACCCTCGTGGCGGCGTCGGCCTGCTATGTACCGGCCCGGCGCGCCATGGCAGTCGATCCCGTTAACGCGCTCCGTTACGAGTGAAGATTCCAGAGCTCAAAATGACCCGGCTCGTTCTCGCAATCACGTTGGTTCTGGTTGCGGGAGGTCTGCTACTCGCTGCGTCCCAAATGGAAGGCGGGCTCAGAGGTTCTGAGCTACTGATGGGTCTGGCGATCGAGGTGTTCGGAATCATAGTAACGCTCGCCGTCGTGGACTGGATGCTCGAACGGCGCCGTCGCCAGGAGCGAGCGCGAGATCTGGCGTGGGCCACTCTTCACTCCGTAGAACGGGCCGTCTGGGTCTGGCAAGGTGGCCCGAGGCGAGTCACCAGTGACGAGCTGCTGGGCCTCATCCTGGGCATCGATACGAAAGATGCGCTCCAGCCGGTCACCCGCTCGTTACTTGCCGCGGTCGGGGCGCGAAGCCTCGAGATTCTTGACCGAGAAGCTTCCTCGGTGAGCACTGTTCCGGGCCTGGCTACCGCTCTTCAGGAGCTTTCGGGTCTAAACTCGCTTTCTAATGAGCGATCGTCGGCTTCGATCCTTCTGGTCAGGGAGTTGTTGCACTCCGGCATCCAGGAACTGACCCGCGTCCTCGGCCTGTCGAGCCAGGCGATGCTGTCCGCATTGATCCGCTATCGAGATGCGGCCGCTGATGCGCAAAAGGAGCGGTATGAGCGTCTTCTCTCAGGTTTGAGCGAGACCGAATGGCAGTCTACACCTCAATCCTGAGTGAGGCAGCGAGGGTCGCATTGAGGCGTTGGATCTCTTGAGCCTGCCGGCCTGACTCGGTCCTTTTTCCTTCAAAGTAGGGGGGGATACTTACACTTGCCTACCAAAGCAAGGTGATTTTATCTTGTTACTTTAATTGTTGAGGGGAGATTGGCCCGCGAGGGGCAACTGTCGCGGCCTCCCGATCGTCCAAGTCAGTAAACCGTGCCGTCCATTCGGAGTTCAGCGGCGCCCGAGGAGATGCTGATGAAACACTACCTGCCCTCCGCCGACATAGAGAAGACGGAAACGCCAGCCCCAGCCGAGGAGCTGCAGCCGTGGGGCGAGACGCGAGTCGTGGGACAGCGCTTGAGCCGAGTGGATGCGTACGAGCGTGTGAGCGGCTCCGCAGTCTACACGCTCGACCTGGCTCTCCCGGACATGCTCCACGCGGCCATCGTTCGCTGCCCACACGCGCATGCGCGAGTCACACGCGTGGATACCAGTCGGGCGGAGACCACGCCGGGCGTCCGTGCCGTCATCACAGCCTCGACGCCGGGCGTCGCCTTGCCGTGGTACTTCGGCGATCGGGGGCCGACCAGCCGTCTTTTCGATGACCAGTGCCGCTACGCTGGCGAGGAGGTGGCCGCCGTCGCGGCGGAGACACCGCACCAGGCGTGGGATGCGGCACGCGCGATCGACGTCGAGTACGAGGTCCTCCCCTTCGTGGTCGACATGGAGCAAGCGTTGAATCCGGAGGCGCCAGCAATTCACCAAGATGGAAACCTCGCCGTATCCGAAGCCTATGAGCGGGGAGACATCGAAGCAGGCTTCGCCGAGGCGGATGTAGTTCTCGAAGAGACCTACCGGACGCCGTGCGAGATCCACGCACCGATGGAGACCTTCGTTTCTATCGCTCGCTGGGACGGCGATCGGCTGACGGTTTGGGACTCGACGCAGGGCGTCTTCGACAGACAGCAGGATCTTGCCCGCTACTTCCGTCTTCCGCTGAGCTCGATTCGCGTCATCTGCCACTACATGGGCAGTGGCTTCGGCAGCAAGCTGAGCACGGGCAAGTACACCGTGATCGCGGCGTTGCTCGCCCGCAGGACGGCGCGTCCCGTGAAGCTGGCGCTCACACGCGAGGAGTCGTTCCTGTCAGAAGGCAACCGACCGGCCAACCTGATCAAGTTGAGAGCGGGCGTGAAGCGTGACGGCACACTGACGGCGTTGGACGGGGTATTCTTGGGTGACGTCGGCGCCTACCCGGCGGGCGCGGTATCCACTTATCTGGTCCAGAACCTCTACCTGTGCCCGAACGTCCGCACCCAAAGAACCGATGTCCACACCAACGCCGGCAGGGCGCGCGCCATGCGGGCGCCCGGCGAGCCACCCTGCGCCTGGGCACTGGAGCAGATGATGGACGCCCTCGCGGAAGAGATCGGGGTGGACCCGGTCGAGTTCCGGCTGAAGAACTTCGCGTCGTTTCTGCAAACGCCGGGCTACGCGCCCTACACGAGCGCGGGATTGCCCTTCACGAGCAACGGTCTGAGAGAGTGTCTGACGGAAGGCGCGAGGGCGTTCGGGTGGGCGGCGGCACGCCAGCGACCGCGTGGTGACGGGCATCTGCGCCGTGGGGTCGGTGTGGCGGCCGCAATGTGGCGCTGGATGGGAGACCCGCGCTCCACGGTGATCGTCAAGCTCTTCGCCGATGGTAGCGTCAACCTGAACATGGGCGCCAGCGACATCGGTACAGGTACCAAGACCATCATGGCAATGGTCGTGGCCGAAGAGTTGGGTGTGCCGATCGAGCGGATCCAGATCGAGCATGCTGACTCGGGGACAACCCAGTTTGCCCCGACCAGTGGAGGAAGCCAGACGGTCGTCGCCAACGCGCCCGCCGTGCGTGCCGCCGCGTTCGAGGTCAAACGCCAGATCATCGAGTCCGCCGCCCAACAGCTCGACCGGCCGGCTGGCGACCTCGTTCTGGAGGACGGCAGGATCTTCCCCGCCGATGAGCCGGAACAGGGAATAACCCTTGGGCAAGTCCGGGGCATTCAGCAGCAACAGGTCATCGTGGGAGTCGGACGTCGCCATCCGCATCCCGAAGGCAAGATCCCTCTTCCTTTCGCGGCGCAATTCGCCGAGGTCGAGGTGAACACCTTGACCGGTGAG
>CANPVY010000085.1 GCA_947581845.1 uncultured bacterium
AGCTCGGCGGCGTGCTCGATCGTCAGGGTGAACCCGTCCACGCGTGCGACGACATTCTCATGACCTTCCATGCCTTGGCGCATTGCCGCGCAACCCGCGAGCGTGACGCTGAGTAGCAAGAGGACTGCTGGCGATCTTTGTCTCTTCATTGTCAACTCGTGGTTACTGGTTCGTCTTGTTCTTCTAGCATTCGTTGCAGTGCTTCGATAACAATCGGCGTAACGTCCCGCGAACCGGACACGCGGAAGACGAGTGAGAGCGGCTGCAGCCGGCGCACCTCCACCTCGACCTCCAGCCCGGCCATCGCCTCTCGTAGCGCGGTGAGTCGCGGGACAACGCCGCGTCCGAAATTTACGCGCGCTGTGCCCACCATCGCGAGTACACGCTCGACGCCTAGCCGGGCCCCCAGAATCCTGATTCTGGAGCCGGCGAGTAGCCGCTGGACCTCGTCGGGCAGCTGGCCATAGCGGTCCCGCAGTTCGGCCGTCAAGTGCTCCAGCTCGTCGAGATCGCTGAGCTTCGCCAGCCTGCGATACAGCTCGAGCTTCTGCGTCACGTCGGGAACGAAGCCCTCCGGAATGTAGGTCGCACCCGAGATCGAGACCTCTGGCACCTTCGGGCGGGCCGCAGCGCTTCCTTCACCGCTCTTCAGCGCGGCCACGGTGTCTTCCAACAGGCGCAGATAGGTGTCGAATCCGACGGCGTGCACGAACCCGGACTGCTCCGTACCCAACAGGTTCCCAGCGCCTCGCAACTCGAGGTCCTTGAGTGCGAGTCGGTATCCAGCACCGAGGTCGGTGTGCATCTCCAGCAGGTGCAGCCGGCGCTGCGTTTCGGGCGGCAGATTCGGCGGCACGATGAGGTAGCAGAAGGCGCGCTGGTGCGAGCGACCGACGCGACCACGCAGCTGATAGAGCTGGGCCAAGCCGAAGTAGTCAGCCCTGTGGATAATCATGGTGTTGGCGTTAGGGACGTCGAGACCGTTCTCGATGATTGCTGTGGCGACGAGGACGTCGATGTGTCCGCGCACGAACGTGGCCATCGCCCTCTCGAGCTGGCGCTCGGGCATCTGGCCATGGGCGATCTCGACCTGCAGGTCAGGCAGTAGGCGCCGGACCTTGGCCGCCACCTCCTCGATCGTCTCCACACGGTTGTGGACGAAGAATACTTGGCCTCCACGGTCCACCTCCAACCGGATGGCGTCCTCGATGGTCTCATCATTCCAATTCACCACATGCGTGATGATCGGCTGCCGGTCGCGTGGTGGTGTCCCGATGACCTCCAGATCGCGCAGTCCACTGAGCGAGAGATGGAGTGTGCGCGGGATCGGCGTAGCCGTCATAGTGAGGACATCGACGCTGCGTTTGAGCGTCTTGAGGCGCTCCTTGTGAGTCACACCGAACTGCTGTTCCTCGTCGATGACCAGCAGGCCCAGGTCCTTGAAGCGCACGTCTGCCGAGAGAAGGCGGTGAGTGCCGATGACGATGTCGATGGCACCCTCGGCCAGCCTGTCCACCACCTGGTCCTGCTCCTTGAGGGTTCGGAAGCGAGAGAGCGCCTCGATCACCACCGGGTATTCGGCGAGCCGGGCGCGGAACGTTTGGAGATGCTGTTCGACGAGCACCGTCGTAGGTGCCAGAATCGCCACCTGCTTCCCGTCCAGCACGGCCTTGAAGGCGGCACGGATGGCGATCTCTGTCTTGCCGTAGCCGACGTCCCCGCAGATCAGCAGGTCCATGGGCCGCGGGTCCTCCATGGCACGCTTGACCTCTTCAGCCACGTGCTCCTGGTCGGGCGTCTCCTCGTAGATGAAGGCGGATTCCATCTCGCGCTGCCAGCGCGAGTCGGCACTGAAAGCGTGAGCCTTGGCGACGCGGCGGGCGGCGTAGAGTTCGAGCAATTCTACGGCCATTGTCTGGATCGCCTCCTGTGTGCGCTTCTTGATGCGCTGCCAGCTCTTGCTGCCCAACCGGTGCAGCCGCGGCGCGGGCCGCTGATCGCCATTCCCGTCCACCTCTGAGAGCCAGCGTTCCACCAGATCGGCGCGATAATGCGGGACGCGCAAGATGTCGCCGCCACGGTACTCGATGACCAGCGTTTCCAGCTGCTCGCCAGCGATCTCGACGTGCTCCAGCCCACGATAGCGCCCGATGCCATGATCGAGGTGCACGACGTAGTCACCGGGTGAGAGGGACGTCAGCGTCTCCAGGGCGCCACGGCTGACGCTATGCGGACGCCGCTGCGGGCGCCGTGCACGCCGAAAGATCTCGTGGTCGGTGAACAGCCAGAGCGGCGGCTCGGCGTTGTCGATGATGAACCCGCCAGCCAGCGGGCCCAGCCCCAAGGTGATCCTGCGGAGGATGGCGGCACCGGCCGCGTCTTCGAGGATTTCCTCGAGACGGTCGAGCTGACCCTCGTTGTCACAGAGGATGAGCACGCGGGCGCCGGCACGAACCGCACCCTGCAGCGCGACCACGAGTCGCTCGATGCGCCGATCGATCGTCGGTACGGGTCGGATGCGGAAATCGCTCTCGGCGTTCCCCGCGTCCGCAACGAGGCGAAGTCGTCCGAAGCGACGCAAGTGGGCCTGGACGGACCCCGGCGGATGTTGGTAGCGGTCCGGTGTCTCACTGCGCCGGCACAGCTCCTCCCAGCTGCGCTGGCGCTCCCTCGCCGCTGCGTCCGCGTCGGTTTCGAGGACCAGCGTTGATTCAGGCAGGAGTTCCAGAAGGCTCCCCGTTGCGCCGACCTGCTCCCCGCTGGCGGTCTGCTGCACGGCTTCGTCCCGGGCGGGGAAGCTGACCGGCAGCAGGCGGACCGTCTCCAATGGGGCGATGGAGCGCTGGTTCAGGACATCGAACGAGCGGATCGACTCGATGCGATCCGCCCAAAACTCGAGCCGTACCGGATCCAGTGTGGTGACCGGGTAGGCGTCGACGATGCCGCCGCGCACCGAGTACTCGCCTACGGCTTCCACCATGGGGACCCTCTGGTAGCCCGCGTTCTGGAGGGCGGCCGTGAGCGTGTCGCGGCCGATCTCCTCACCCAGGGCGAGTTGGATCTCCAGGTCGACCCAGCTGGCGGGCGCGGGAAAGCGCTCGCTCAGCGCCCGGCCGGTGGTCACGAGAATGCGCGTGCGCCTGGACAGCAGCCCTTGCAGCGCTTCGACACGGCGGGCCGAGATCTCGATGTGCGGGTCTTCGAGCTCGGGGTGTACCGACTCCCGCTGTGGGAAGACGCGGGCCCGGCCGGGCATCAGCGCTTCCAGGTCCGCCTCGAACTCCTCGGCGATTGCCGCGGTGGGGGCGACGAGCAGCAGTTGACGCGCGGCAGCGGCTTCGACCAGCCCGGCTGCCAGAACCACGGGTGCGGACCCGGCGAGTCCGGTCAGCGTGTGTTCCACGCCTGGTCCCGGCAACCGATCTATCAGGCGCTTGAACTCCGCTGTGCTGCGGAGACTTCCCGTGATCACTGTCGCTTCGTTTCCCTTCGCGGTCGACCTGCAGCGGCCAAGGCTGCCTCCCCAATAGACAGGACGAGAAACAGCACAACAAGGGGCCGCCACGCTGGGCGCCCGCGTCGCGTCCTGAAGATGCCCTGCTGCCAGCCCGCCAGACTCGTTTCCCGCTGCCAGGACCAGCGTGCGGCTGGGAGGATTCGCTCCAGCTCGCTCGGCTGCCCGGGTGTGAGGTCGGACTCGATGAGCGGGGCGTTTACCGAGAACGCCATGATCCTCCCTTCACCGTCGAGGACGGCGTAGTTACCGGCCTCTGCCGCTCGGTACCAAGCGCCGCCCTCGGCCGGCCTCCTGGATCCATCCGGTTGCTGGACCTGATCGGCCCGGGCCGGCAGCCGTATCGGAGCGAGCCCCTCGAACACGGTCGGTCCGATCCGGCCGCGTCGTGCCCAGTCGCCGACCAGAGCGTCCAGGAACGGCACCATCACGGCGCTCACGGGGAGCTCCGAGGCTTCCGGCGTGAGTGGAGACGCAAGTAGCAGGTACGCCGCACCGGCCGCCGTGGTTCCCCGCACCAGCCACGGTTCGGCGCCGCTCAGCTGCAGCAGCGCGGTGTCCTGCGTGAAGCCGCTGGGAATCAGGCGGTAGACCTGGCGGAACTCCAGGGCGGCAAGCCCCGCGACCGCCGCTCCCTCCGCCAGGTGCGCCACTCCCCTTCGTTCCTCGGACCGGTAGCGCCACGGTACCCGCGCACGGCCCAGACGGGAGTTCAAGCGCGGGAGGTCAATGGGGTCGGCGGGCGGCACGACGATGACGGATCGGCCCGTAGCCAGCCCGGCCTCGAGGCGCGTTGCAGCCGTCGCCAGCCAGACCTCGGCGGCGGCCGGTTCCACCTGCTGGAGCCGTCCGCCCTGCTCCAATGCGTCGAGGGCGTGGGTCAGGAAGCCGCCGGCGTCGCCCAGCACGGCGACCCGCGGCGCGGGCCGAACCTGCCAGGTGAAGTAGCGACGGTCATCTGCCGCGAGGCCGTGTCGGTCGATCTCCACATAGCCCTGCACCCAGCCGCTGTCCTGCGGCGGCAAGCTGAGGAGCGCCGTGGCGCCGAACGCCGCTTCCGCCATGACGATGGCGTCGTCGCCTTTCACGAGCCTGACCAGGCTGGACCCGGCGGGCATCTCGAGCCCAAACCAGTGCAGCGGCAGGGAGACTTTCGTCTGCAGGCCGACGATCAACGGCGCGACCTCGGGTTCGGCATCCCCCGCAGCTCCGTTGCCCTGCGTTGCGACATCTGGGGCGTAGACGATGACTGAGAGACTCCGGCCAACCTCGGGCATCTCTTCTGTCGGGCCGCTCGCGCCGGCTGTCAGCGAGACGCGCTGCAGATCGGTGAAGACATGCATCTCCCGAGCGCGCTCGCGCTCAGATCCGAGCCAGGCGGCGGCCTGACGGATCGCGCCTGGTAGGTCGGCTCGTGCGGCGGCGATGCGCAAGCTCACCAGGTACTCGCGGACCGCAGCAGCACCGAGTGCGATGGCGGCCTCATCCGACCGCACGGCGCTGAACAACGCGACGCGATCATCGGCGGTGGCTTGCTCGAGGTCGATCCGTGCCCGCTCCGCATAGAGGTCGAGTAGCCGCCGATCGCCGAGAAGTCGGCTGGCGCTCTGCGATTCATCCATAACGATCGCCAGGGCGGTCGGTCGGTGATCGGTCGGACCGCCGTGCCCGAGCAGTGGGCCCATGGCTGCGACCGCCAGCAGGAGTATGATCAGGAGCCGGGCGCTGAGCAGCAGTAGGTAGCGCAGCCGTAGACGCTGTGCGTGCCGCTGCTCCGCTTGCCGCAGGTAGCGAACGGCAGGGAAGCTGACGCGACGCGCTTCACGCCGGCGCATCAAGTGCAGGGCGATGGGAATCGCCACAGCCAGCGTCGCCAAACCAAGCAGAGGGTGGAGGAAATCGATCATGCCAGGCGCGAACGCGTGTGCAGGCACTCGCCGAGGGCAAGTGCTAAAGGCTGATCGGTAGCGATCGTATGGTAGTCGATGCTTCGAGAGCCACAGGCCCGACGCCACGCGTCGAGTGAGCGTGCCACAGCTGCACGGTATTCCGCTCGCAGATCCGCGGAGCGGGCTGCAACCTCGTCGCCGGTTTCCGGATCGACGAACACTGCGTCGCCGCTGCCCGACAGCTCCAGCTCACCAGGGTCGAGTATATGGAACACCAGCGGCTCGTGCCCCTGGTGGCGGAGCTGATTCAGTGCTCGGCGTGTCCGCGCCTCGTCAACCAACAGGTCAGAGATCAGCACGACCATTCCCGGGCGTGGTGCTGCCCTGGTCAGCTCCTCGAGCGTTTGCCCGGCCGTGCTGAGGTGCCCCGGCGCTTGGGCCGCGAGCTGCCGTACGATCTGCGCCCAGTGTGCGATAGTGCCGCGCAGTGGCAACCGGCTCATCACGCGTTCCGCGAAGCAGATCAACGAGGCGAGGTCGCCCTGCCGGATCAGCAGCAGGGTCAAGCTCGCCGCCAATCGCTTGCCGTACTCCAGCTTGGTCAGCAGGCCGTCCGCGCGACTCCGCCAGTCCATCGAGCGGCTGACGTCCAGACAGATGTGGGCCGCGAGGTTCGTCTCCTCCTCGTACTGCTTCAGGAAGAAGCGGTCCGAGCGACCGTACATCCTCCAGTCGACGAAGCGGAGGTCATCCCCGGGGCGATAGGCACGGTGCTCCGCGAATTCGGCGGAGAACCCCCGGCTGGGCGAGCTGTGCAGGCCCGCGACGAAGCCCTGCACTACAGCCCTGGCGATGAGCTCCAGGCCGCCCAGGTCGTCAAGCTCGGCGGGATCGAGGAGGTCGGGCCTCTTGTGACGCTCGCTCTTCATCGGACTGCAAGATTAGTCTTGCCACCCCGCTGTAAGGTTGCTTGAGCGCACATCGTGGGTTCGCAGCTCGCTCATCCAAACATAACCGGGTTGGATGTCGAGGGGCTATGTAGGGCGCAGCACAGCTGCCTCGGCGTGCGCCGTTGCCCTGCAGGTGCCGAAGCGGGTAAGATCGAGGGGTGGAAGCGGACTCGTGTGGGTCGAGACAGGGGGGCCGGAGGTGAAGGCAAGATACGGACTCTTCATCTGGCTGTTGGCGACAGCACTCTGGCTGGGTTGCCGGGCTGCACCGGGGTCGCCGGAACGGGACTATGACATCACGCCGAGCGATATGCGCGCTCGGATCTTCTTCCTCGCATCCGACAGACTGCGCGGACGTGACACGCCAAGCCAGGGGCTCGACATCGCTGCCGGCTACATTCGCTCGGAGTTCCAGCGCGTTGGCCTGGAGCCGCCCCGCGGCGGCTATGTGCAGCGCTACCCGCTGGTGATGAGCGAGATGGGTGCGGGCTGGTCGCTCACTCTACGGCGCGGCTCCCGCCGGGCAGTCCTTCGCCAGCATAGCGACTTCTGGGGCCTCCCCTGGGCGGCGGGCACGGTGGAGGGAAGGCTGCGGTTCGTGGGAGCCGAGCCGCCTGCGGCAACGGTCGCTGCCGGCGAGCCGGCAGTCTGGGTGGCCTACTTGCGGCCCGACGTGATGCCGCGGCAGTGGCTCGGCGCGGCGGCAGCAGCCGGTGCGGTCGGTCTCATCCTGGTCGCGCCGGCCGAGCTGGAGCCGTATCTGCGAGAGTGGTGCTGGGACGACGAGGTGGTCTACGAGATGGGCGACGTGGAAGCGAGCCTGCCGGGTGCGCTGGCGTCTGAGGATGCGATGGCCGCAGCCCTCGAGCGGCTGGGGCTGGAGACCCAGCCGGCGGGCGGTCCGCCGCTGCATGGTGAGACCGACGCGCGGGCGCAGCTATCTGCTGATCTCCGGGTCGAGGTCCTCGCTGCACCCAACGTGCTGGGGATCCTTCCAGGTCGAGACGCGGAGCTCGGCGAGCAGTACGTGCTCCTGAGCGCTCACATGGACGGTCTCGGTGTAGGCCTGCCGGTGGACGGGGACTCGATCTACAACGGGGCCGACGACAACGCCTCGGGCACTGCAGCCATTTTGGAGATGGCTGAAGCGGCGGCAGCGCTTGGCAACCGGCCACGACGATCGCTGGCGTTTCTGGCGGTGAGCGGCGAGGAGAAGGGGCTGTTGGGCTCTACGGCGTTCGTCACTCAGCCTCCGATTCCGCTCGAACGGATCGTCGCCAACATCAACATCGACATGATCGGTCGCAACTGGGAGGATACGATCGCGGTCATCGGCAAGCCGTACTCGACATTGGGTCTGTTGGTCGACAGCGTGGCGGCTGCACATCCCGAGCTGGGCATGACGGTGGTTGGCGATCTGTGGCCGGGCGGCGGCTTCTTCTTCCGCTCGGACCAGTTCAGCTTCGCTCGCAAGGGCATCCCGGCGCTGTTCTTCTTCAACGGCGTGCACGAGGACTACCACCGACCTTCCGACGAGGCACAGAAGGTCAAGTTCAGGAAGGCGGCGCGCATCACACGTCTCGTCTTCGAGCTGGCGCTCGCGATAGCGAACGCCGATGAAGCGCCCGACTGGGACCCACAGGCGCGGGTCCAGATCGTTGGTGGCGACCGTTGATCCGGTTCGGACCTGCCGGCTGGAGCTACCCCGATTGGCAGGGCGTGGTCTATCCTGATCGAGCGCCCAAGGGCTTCGATCCGCTCGCTTACTTGGCGCGCTACTTCGACACCATTGAGGTGAACTCCACGTTCTACCGACCTCCACGCCCCGAGGTGACGAGACGCTGGGTCCGCCGTGTGGCGGAGAGACCTGACTTCAGATTCACGGCCAAGCTCTGGCAGCGTTTCACGCATCAGCGTGAAGAGGCCCCGACCGCCGATCAAGTGGATGTGGTGCGGGCCGGCCTCGACCCGCTGGCAGAGCGTAACCGCTTAGGTGCAGTGCTGATCCAGTTCCCCTGGTCCTTCAAGGCGACACAGAGATCGCTGGAGTGGCTGGATGACGTCGCGTCCGCCTTCTCGGACTACCCCTTGGTCGTAGAAGTCCGGCACGCGTCCTGGAACCGGCCGGAGTTCTATCGTTGGCTGGGCGAGCGCGGCTTGGGCTTCGTGAACATCGATCAGCCGGTCTTCAACCGCTCGCTGGCACCCACGGCCGAAGCGAGTGGCCGTGTCGGGTACGTACGCCTACACGGGCGAAACTACGAGGACTGGTTTCGCGAGGGCGCAGGCCGCGACGCCCGCTACGATTACCTCTACGATCGTCAGGAGCTGGAACCCTGGGTCGCGCGGATCCGCGAGTTGGCGGAGGGTGGTAGCGTGCAGGATGTCTATGTCGTCACCAACAACCACTACCGGGGTCAGGCGGTGGCGAACGCCATCATGCTGGCGGCGATGTCCCGTGGCCAGCTCCAGAAGGCGCCTGAGTCCGTTATCGAGGCATTCCCCGAAGCGCTGGCGGGCCTGGCACACGCCGACCCAGGCCCGCAAACGCGGCTGATCTGACCTGTGGCGGTGGCCCGCCTGAGGTCGTTATCTCAGTATCCGGAACCCGTTCCCCAGATGCTGATCGAGAGGGCGGTGACCAGACCGTCCCCTCCTGCAACCCCCCAGCGTCCGATCGCGAAGTCGGTGTGGACCGGGCCACTGTGGATCCCCAAGCCGCCGGTGTAGGCGAGCTGGGAGAAATCAGTCGCCAGGCCGGCACGCAGCGGCAGGGCCGGGATCAAGCGCAGCTCCCCACCTACCGCGAACGTGCGGTCCCAGCTGGCGCGGAGTGTTCCCCCGATGAGCTCGGTGTAGTCCGCTGATAGGCTGAGGTTGCGGCTCAAGCGATACACGGCGGCGAGACGCAGACGCCTGGGTACTTCTGCCTCGTCGAGCCTGTCCATGACGCGCTGCTGTTCCTCGGCCCCGAGCTCGTGGAACGTGCGTGTCGTGTCGGTGAGGCTCGTGCTGTCGAAATCGGCCGTTACGGTATAGGAAGTCAGCTCGAAATCCTCCTCGTTCCAGGAGATGCCGGCGAACGCGTTCTGGAGCGAGATTCCGAGGGTCAACAGCGAATCGTAGTCCATGGCCGCCCCCAGATCGAGGGACCAGACGCGGCCGGCATCGGCATCGGTCGATGCCATCACCTCAGCCTCCGCGTCGAGGACCAGCGGATCCGCTGTGAGGAGGCTTCCTCTATCATTCAGCTGCACGAAGCCGTGGGCCACGCCGTACCTGACCGTCGCACCGACGGAGAACTGCGTGTCCAGCCAGTCAAGCGCCGGGATCGTGAATGGCTGGGCATAGGAGACAAAGGCGCTGCTCATCGCCCAGGCCTGCGCCTGCGATCCCTCCAGAGTGAAGTCGCCCCCGCTGCCGTCTTCACCGACGTTACCGAACAGTAGGAGCTCGAGCGCATCAGGCGACACCTCGAGTTCTCCCCCGCCAACCGCGCCGACGCCGAACGCGAATCGGCCGATGCTGGCCGCGACCGCGTGGGCACCGATGTCGAAGCTGAGCTCGAACATCCGGTCGGGGTCGTCCTGGCGGATGTCTGCGAGGAGCTCCGACTTGGTCGCGTCGTCGATGTACTCGCCGTAGAGATCGGCGATCTGGCCGTAACTGAGCGAGTTGTTGTTCACGTAGGCACTCGCCCCTGGCAATCCGATCGAGAAGCTCGGTCGGTCAGGCAACCCCAGATTCGCCGGGTTCCAGAAGGGCGCCTCGTAGCCACGTGCTCGCGCCATGTACGAGTTGGCAAGCGCGAGGCCGCGCGCACTTGGGGCCGGCGACTGCGCACCAGCTTCTCGGGCAGCGCAAGCCAGCAGCGCGCAAGCGATCGTTACAATCCGATAGAGTCTCATAGTCACTCTCCCGCTACCGGCCGACTCTGATCGTACTGGTCACCGTCAGCTCGGTGTCCAGCGCCAGATCTGGCGTCAGGCGACTGAGGTTGGAGCGGCCGAAGTCCGTCCGCGTGCCCCAGGCGACGCCGCGATAGCCGACGTAGACGGAATCGGGATTCGGAAAGTCCGCGATCCACTGGATCTCCTCCACCGACAGCTCGCCGGACTGAACCAGGTTCGGTGTGAACACGAGCCCGTCCAGGCGCACTTCCCGGCCCGCTATGCCGGAGAAGAGGTCCGCCTCCGAGGCGGCGATGGAGACTTTGAGTGTCCCGTCCACCTCCGCGTTGTGGATCAGCTTGAGCTCGTACACCGCACTCTGGACCCGCTTGGCGAGCTCCTCCCGAACGTCTTGTTCGACCTCGGCCCCGAAGCGTTCGTCCAGCGTGTCGGCGTCAACGACCACTGTCACAGCGGTGGCCATGATCGTGTCGAGTGATGCCTCAAACACAGTGGTCAGACTGTTGTCGATCTGGACCGTCTGGCCGTCGTCTGGAGAGAAGGCATGGAACACGATCCTGAATCCATCGATCAGTTCCGCGTCGTTGATGTCGAGCGTGCGCTCGAGACTGGCGCCGGCGGGAAGCGGGTCTGAGGCGCCGCTGACCAGGAGGCTGTCAATCAGAGTTCCGCTGCCGAGATCGCGCACGGCAAGGGCGACGTAACCCGGCGGATCGGCATTCGGCCTCAGAGGGTCGAAGTTGAGGTTGTTGTGCACCCGCAGCAGCAGCGCGGCACTGAGGATCTCGACCGAGACCAGGTCCGCGTCACTGAACGTCACCTCCAGGGAATCAGTGTACTCGAACGTGGGCACAGCCACCGTCTGACCTTCCCACGCCAGGCAGTCGGGGCACATCTCAGCGAGGCTGTAGGCGACGTTGTCTTGCTGGGCTTCGACGCTGAAGACGGCCTGCCCATCGACTGAGTCGACAGCGACCAGCCCGGGCAGGAAATCGACGATCGAGAGCGGATCAGAGCTGAAGGGGGCCATCACTCCGATGTCCCATTCAGGTGCCTCGGGCAACTCGCAGGCGGCCAGGATGGCCAGCCCGACGCCGGCCGCTGACAGCAGCAGGCGGCGCAGGCGCGACACGGCTGGCCTGATGATGGCTAGCACCGGAACCTCCATTGTGAGTGTCTGGGGAGAGGGCGACGCCGGAGCAGGCTGCTCGGCGGGACTGGCACGCATCGCTTGCCTGGCGGACCAGGTCCGCGCCGGCCTGAGAGTACCCCGCAACTCCCTTGAAGTTTCGGGCGCTCCAGATCATCCTCCCACGTCAGGAGCTGCCGCTCTATATTTACGCTTTGCATCGCCGTATCGAGTCTGTGTACCCGGTCGCGGTGGTAGGGGCTTGGCGTTGAGGTATCGTACTTCCGTCATCCTGAGCACTTACAACCAGCCGTATCATCTAGAGCGGGTCTTGTGGGGCTACGCGCGCCAGTCATGGCAGGACTTCGAGCTGGTGGTGGCAGATGACGGCTCGGGCTCCGAGACGCGCGAGCTTCTCGATCGCTGGCGGCGAGAGACCGGTCTGGATCTCAAGCACGTCTGGCACGAGGATCGCGGCTTCCGCAAGAACGAGATCCTGAACCGTGCGATACTCGCCACGGATGCGGACTATCTCATCTTCTCGGATGGCGACTGTGTCCCGCGGGATAACTTCGTCGAGGTGCACGTGCGGCATGCAGCGCCAGGACGCTTCCTGTCAGGGGGAGTGCTGTGGCTCTCGCAGCAGCTGACGGATCAGATCACGGTGGACGACGTTCGGAGCGGTTGCGCCATGGAGCCGAGCTGGTTGCTTCGGCGAGGCTGGCGCCCGCGCCATCGTCGGCTGCGGTTGATTCGGGCACCGCGTCTCGCTGCAGCCCTCGATTTTCTGACGCCGACTGCTGCAACGTGGAACGGCCATAACGCGTCGACTTGGCGTCGGCATCTGATCGACGTGAATGGGTACGATATGGATCTCGCTTACGGGAACGAGGACCGCGCGCTCGGTACTCGGCTCCAAAACTCCGGGCTTCGCGGAGAGTGCGTGCGTTATCGCGCGCCGCTACTTCATCTGGCACACGAACGCCCGTATCGTGATCGGTCGGTCATTGACCGCAATCGTCGGGTGCGCAAGCAGCTCGCCCGAAGTGGCGCGGTGCGCGCACGCCTGGGTATCGCGGAGCTCGGATAGCAGTTAGGACGGGCAAGCTGATTGTGACAGAGGCGCTAGCGGTCATGACGGCTTTGGCTGGAGAGAGCGCGAGGCCAGCCTTTGACCAGAGACAGAAAGTGGGGGCTTAAGGCGATGTCTGGCGTGCCGAAAGCTGACTGGGTCGTCGGGGTCGACATCGGCGGCACCAATCTAAACGTGGGTGTCGTTCCATTGGCAGGAGGGCTACCGATCACCTTTCGGACGGAGCCGACGGAGCCGCAGCGCGGCGCCAAGTTCGTCGTCGATCGCGTGGTCAAGTTGATCAAGGACGCGATCAGCGATGTGATGGAGGAGAAAGGCTGCGGGCTGGAGGATTTCGCTGGAGTGGGCATTGGAGCGCCCGGACCGCTCGATCGCAAGACGGGTACCGTGATCTCCACCCCGAACCTCGGCTGGCGGAACTTCCCGCTGCGCGACCTGATCCAGAACGCGGTGAACTTGCCGGCGACGCTGGACAACGACGCGAATGCGGCCACGTACGGGGAGTGGTGGATGGGCGCAGGGCGTGACACGCGCACGCTGGTGGGTGTGACGCTCGGTACGGGGATCGGTGGTGGGATCGTGTTCAATGGCGAACTCTATCACGGCACCTCCGACGCAGCGGCGGAGATCGGTCATATGACCATCGACTCTACGGGCCGCAAGTGCAATTGCGGCAACTATGGCTGCTTGGAGGCTTACGCCTCAGGGCCGGCGATCGCAGCACGTGCGATCGAGGGTCTCGAATCCGGTGCCGATTCGATCCTGCTTGAGCTCGCAGGTGATCTCCAGGACATCACGGCCGAGATGGTGTCCGAGGCCGTGGTGCGAGGTGATAGCTATGCGACGGAAGTCATCAATGACACCGCCAAGTTCCTGGGCGTCGGGTTGGCGAATCTGATAAATATCCTGAATCCAGAGGTGTTGGTGATCTTCGGCGGTGTGGCGCGAGCCGGTGACCACCTGTTCGTTCCGTTGCGTGCCGAGATACGTCGGCGGGCGTTCCGGGTGGCCGAGGAAGCTTGCCGCATCGTCCCGTCCGAGCTCGGAGGCAAAGCCGGAGTGATCGGAGCTGTCGCCTGCTTCAAGAGTGAGGTCTACGGTGCGCTATGACGGCGCTTGGCTGGTGGGCCTCGCATGTCCAGAAGGAAATGATTAGCTTGGGCGTCGGTACCCTCCTCGATCCGCTCCAAGCGTCAGGATATCGTGCTGCCGGGCCGGCGAATGCGACGGGAGAAGCCTCGTTCGGCCCTGCCCAGTTCTTGGCCCCTGAGTGTTAGGACATGCCCATTCTCGGGGTCATCGGGACGATGGTCTGGGACACGATCTGGCGTGAGTCGGGCGTCAGATCGCCGGTGGAGGAGTGGGGCGGGATTAGCTACGCGCTTGCGGCCGCCGACGCGGTCGCGCCGCGGGATTATCAGGTGAGACCTCTCGTCAAGCTGGGACACGATCTGGCGGAACGGGGGCGCCGGTTTCTCCAAGAGCTGTCGGTCATCGAGACGGACGCGACGCTTGCCGTCGTGGACGCGCCCAACCCGCGTGTGGAGCTCCGTTACACGAGCGGCGAGCGCCGTGGCGAGTGGCTGCGGGGCGGCGTGCCGCCCTGGACGTGGGCGGAATTGGCGCCCCGGATTGCGGGGTGTGACGCTCTATACGTCAACTTCATCACGGGTAGTGAGTTCGATCTCGAAGTCGCCCAGCAGGTGCGGCGAGCGTTCGGCGGCCCGATCTACGCCGACATGCATTCCCTGCTGCTGGCGACGGGTGCCGGCGGCCAGCGTTACCGCCGCTCGCTCGACCGTTGGTCTGAATGGCTGCGCTGCTTTGACGTGGTGCAGCTCAACGAGGATGAGCTCCGCGCTATCAGCGCCCATTGGGGAGACCCCTGGGAATTCGCCGCTGCTGTAGTCGGCCGCCAGCCCGAGCTGCTCTTCGTGACACTGGGACCGAACGGCGCGGCCTACGTGATGGCCGCAGACGCGCTGCCGCTGGGTCGAGCGGGGCGGAGTCGTGCAGAGAGCCGGGTGACACTTCGCACGGGTCGCGTAGCGGCAGTGGCCGCGGAAGGCGGTGACCCGACAGGTTGCGGTGACGTCTGGGGAATGACCGTGCTCCGAGCGCTACTTGCTGGCCGGGATGTGGAGTCGGCGATGCAGCTCGCCAACGCCGCTGCCAGCCGCAGCGTGGCACATCGCGGCGCGTCGGGGCTGAATCGCTTCTTGAGAGGTGAGATCGAGCTTGCCTAGTCGCTTGCAGTCGCCGAGGGGCAGTCGGTGACGACGCACGTGCTTCCTGTGCCGGAGACCCTGGATGATCGGGGGTTCGAGACCTTGGTCACGAGCTGGGTCAGCGTGGGGGGCGGCCGCATGTTGCTCGATGCTCGACATGTCCGCTGGGTGAGCCCATACGGGATCCTCGGGCTCCTGGCGGCCGGAGCGGCGTCGCTGAGGCGGTCGGGCGAGCGGCCGTTGCTGCAGCCGCCGGAGAGTAGGGAAGTCGTCAGCTACCTCGCTCGCATAGGGTTCTACGAGCAGGCGCACCGGGTGTTCGACTTTCATGAGCGCGTGAGGAGACGCCCTGCCGGCGAATCGGATGCTCTGTTGGAGATCACGCCGATCCAATCGCACCAAGACGTCCACGATGTGGTGGATCGCGTGCGTGATCGGGCCGCAGCGATTCTCGGCAAGCGGCTCGGTTATCCGCCGCCGGCGGTGCTTCACTTCAGCGTGATCCTCTCCGAGGTGTGTCAGAACATCGTCGAGCATGCCGGCGCCGATGGTTGGGTCTCAGCTCAGACCTACAACTGGAAGCAGAGGCTGGGACGCCAGGTCGTCGTCATCGCCGTGACGGACGTGGGTATGGGTTTCCGCGGCTCACTGGCGCGCGAGCATGCTCAGCGTTACGGTGATCGCTGGTCGGACGAGACCGCGCTGGAAGCGGCGTTCTTGCACGGGGTCTCCCGCTACCGCGACCCGGGTCGCGGCCAGGGCCTGCAAGGAATCCGCAAGCAGGTATCGCGCTGGAACGGTCTTTTCACTATAAGGAGTGGAACGGCACAGATCGCCGAGGTTCCCGACTGGATCGACAAGGAACCGATCGCGGGCGACCTGCCTGATTTTCCGGGAGCTCAGATACAAGTCGTGCTGCCGCAGATCATCCCGCCGGGCGGCAGTGGCGAAGGAGGGCGTGGGGATGGGTGATCCGGCGACGAGAGGAATGGCTGTGGGTGTCGAGACGGTACTTCACACTCGGGTGGCGACCCTGTACAGCAACCTCGTGACGAGGCCGACCGGCCGTGCGGTGCGGGTGGCGATCGAGCAGCAGATTCAGGACAGCGGTGGCCCTTGCCTAGCGATCCTCGATTTCTCGCACGTCGGGGTGATCGATTTCAGCTGCGCCGACGAGGTGATCGCCAAGCTGTTGCGGACCTACCGACGGCCGGACCGACCCTGTGAGGCGTTCTTCCTGGCGCACGGTGTCTCGGAGCATCACAGAGACTTGATCGAGGCGGTGCTCCAGCGCCACAACCAGCTGCTGGTGGCGGTGGAGTCGGGGCGGCCAGCGCTGTGGGGCCCGGCCCCGGCACGGTTGCGTACGGCGTGGGATTGTCTCAACCGGCTGGGCTGTGCGTTCAGCGCCGAGTTCGCCTCGGCTCGCGGCGTCAGCCCGCATGCCGCCAGCTCTTGGCTGAAGCGCCTAGCGAACTGGCGCGTGGCCGTTCGCGAGGCCGGCGGGCGTTTCGCCAGCCTGTGGGCCATCCTCGAGCGCCGTCCGGGCTATGGTGGGGAGGTAATGGAGATGAGTCCCTACGGCATCGCAGCGGAGAGGATCGCGCCGTATGGCCCGAAGGACGAGGCGAGCGATCGCGTTGCAGCCGGCGCCGAAGACGTGACCACCTTCCCACACGAGTCGGAAGAGATCGATCAGTTGCCGGCTTGGTGAACGTCTATCCGGATGAGCGGGAGTAGTAGTAGTCGGAGTAGTAGCGGTCAGCGGCGCGTTGGAGTTCAATCTCGTTCAGGACCGCGCCGACGACTCTAGCATCCACTCTACGCAGCTGCTGGATCGCCTGCCAGCCCGCACGCCGATCGGTCTCACCGGCCTTCACTACGAGCACTGCCCCATCCACCAGCGCGGCGAGCACCGATGCATCGGTGACTGCCAGTACCGGAGGTGTGTCGAACAACATCCAGCGGTATTCCTCGCGCCACGTGGCGAGCAGTTTGGCCATGGCCTGCGATCCCAACAGCTCGGACGGGTTGGGGGGTCGCTTACCGGCCGGTAGCAGGTCCAGGGCGGGGCGAACGGCTGGCCTGATGGCCTCGCGTGGGTCGAGTGCGCCAACGAGCAGGTCACTCAGCCCAGGTGAACGCAACAGGTCGAAGCTCTCATGCAGGGTGCCGCGCCGCAGGTCGGCGTCGACCAGCAGCGTCTTGTCCCCGCGGTCTGCCAGCAGGGCGGCCAGGTTCGCAACGCTGGTCGACTTCCCTTCGCCTGGGCCGGGGCTCGTGAAGGCCAGGCTGGTGAGCGGCCGCTCGCGGCTGGTGGAGAAGGCTATGTTGGTGCGCATCACCCGGTAAGCCTCGGCGGCGATACCCTCCGGGTCTTGGACGACGACCAGCGGGATGCGTCGCTGCCCGTTGTCAGCGATCTTGGGTATCCAGCCGAGCACCGGTACGCCCAGGCTCGCTTCCACGTCAGAGGTCGATTTCAGGGAGCGGTCCAGGTACTCAAGGAAGAACGCCGCTCCCACGCCGAGCAACAGACCGAGCAGACCACCGAAGATGATGTTGATGCGTCGCCCGCCACTCACAGGCCGTGCCCAATATGCGGGATCGAGCACTTCCACGTACGGCGAGATCTCCGCCTCCGCGATCTGCGATTCCTGGTAGCGCGAGAGCAGATACTTGTACATGTCGGAGTGGATCTCGACCTCGTTCTGCAGGCGCGCCAGCTCGCTCTCAACGGCCGGAAGCTGACGCAGCTCCGCCTGCAGGTCGGAAAGCCTCCCTGTCAGGGCGCTGATGCGCGTGTCCAGCGCGACGGCTGCGTTCTCGGCCGCCGCCACCAGCTGGTTCTGCGTCTCGCTGATGCGCTGGTCGAGAGCGACGATGACGGGATGGGACGGGTCCTTGCCGAGTGGGCCCAGCTGGCTGGAGCGTTCGTCGAGCAGCTGCAGGAGTTGGTCGTAGTAGAACTGAACGGTCCGGTTGACCTCCTCTGTCGAGAGCACGACGAACTGCTGGACATCCCCCGGGCGCAGCCCCACCGAGCGGATTCGATCGACCAGGCTCGTGTACACGCTCTTCTCGGTCAGCAGCCGCTCGATCTCGCTCTGGAGCGTCGCTATCCGCTCCATCACGCGACTCTCTTCGACCGTGAGGCTGATGAGGCCCCGGCGACCCTTGTAGTCCTCGACGGCTCGCAGGGACTCCTGGAGTTCGCGACCGGACTCATCCAGCTGGTCCCGGATGAAGTGCGTGCGTCCCCTTGCCCATTGGCGCACGCGTCGCACACCGAGGTCCCGCAGCGCAGCGGCAACCGCGTTGAGGATCCTCGGCACCAAACGTTGATCGAGGCCTGTGTAGGTCACATCGATCAGGTTGGTCTCCGGTCGGGTGCTGGCGGCCAGGCCGCCTCTGACCAGAGCCTCGGCGGCAAGCTGCGAGATCACACGCAGCCTGTAGTCGCCGGGCTCGACCTGCGGTCGCACGACGAGGGCGCCGGCGCTGAACGCGATCGGTTCTCCGATCTCGCCGCCGACCTCCGGGCCGCCCGATCCCGGCTCGACGACAACGCTGCCGTCACTGCCCACACGGATACGGTACTCGCCGCTTGCCGCCTCGCGGTCGATGCGGACACCCGTGAATAGAAGGTCGCGGGAGATATCTGGGGACTGAGCACGGAGCTGCAGGGTGTCGGCGACGTACTGGGCGACGGCCTGGGTTGTCAGCTGTTGAACCTCGGACTCGACCGGATCGGTCCAGAGCATGTTCGGCGTGACGTCGATATCGCCCAGCTGGCCCATGCGCCCCCGTGGGTCGCCCACCTGCAGCGTGAGCGTGGCGCGGTAGAGCCGCGGTCGGCGCGACGCGGCCCACGTGGCAGCCAGGAGGGCCACCAGCGCGGTCAGCAGGATCAGCCAGGCTCGCCGGCGCACGACACGCCAGTAATCCTCCAGGTGGGTGCGCTCGTAGCGGCCCAAGGACTCGCGTGCTTGGCTGGTGCTGGAAGGTATCACCGCTCGATCCTAGCGTCTGCCCCGCCGCCCCACGCCGGCTCCGGACAAGCGGTCTCCCGGTGGCGCGAAGGATCTTTCCACCGGCCTCAGGATAACGCGCATTCTATTTGCGCGCAATATGATGGCATCTGCCAAGTTGGCGGTCCGGGTACGTTGACCCGCTCAGGGCTCCCCAGTACATTCACGGGGCAATCAGCTGACGATGTCGGCGGGGCTCTATCGCGGAGATCAGTAATGGCGGCGACGTCCACCTGGGACAAGATCGAGGCGGTCATCGAGGGAATCCGGCCGGCGATCCGGGCGGACGGGGGTGATGTGGAGCTGGTCAGCTTCGATCCTGAGGAGGGTCGTGTCGAGCTACGCCTGGTCGGTGCCTGCCATAGCTGCCCTTACTCGTTGTTGACCTTGAAAGGGGGTATTGAGCACCGGCTGCGCAGTCAGCTGCCGGAGGTGAAGTCGGTCGTTGCGGTCTGAGCGCTGTGCGAGACCGGACGCCGCCGGCACCGGGTGTCCCTGTGCCGGTTTTTTTGTACTCGTTCATATCGGTGCCGTTCGGAGTCGCAGCATGACTGGCGGTGTGCGATGAGAACCTCAGACCCGGGGTGGCGATAGATGGCGGAAGGACATGACTTGTTGGAAGCGATTGTGGAGGCCCTCAGATCGGTTGTGCACCCTCGGTCGGGCCAGGACCTTGTGACCTCCGGCTCGGTTACGGAGCTCAAGCTCGACAGTCCGGGCCGGGTCAGCTTCGTCGTCGTAACCCAGCCGGACGACCCAAGCGAGATCGTTGAGATGGCCCGCGAGGCGGCGGAGTCGGTGCACGGCGTCGAGTCGGTGCGAGTCGAGGTCCGCCCGCAGGGCACGCGGCCCGGGACATCACGTCCGCTGCCGGTGGTGGGCCAGGGTACTCCGAAAGGGGAAGGTGCGGAGCAGCCGGCCGGTCCGGCGCCCGGCGCCGCACCCCCGCAGCCTCAGGCGGTGCCAGGGGTGCGTCACGTTGTCGCGATCAGCTCGGGCAAAGGTGGCGTCGGGAAGTCCACCGTCGCGACCAACCTCGCGGCGGCGCTCGCCGAGCGAGGCTACAAGGTCGGGCTCATGGATGCCGACGTCTATGGCCCCGATCTGCCTATGATGTTCGGCGTGTACAGCCGGCCACGTATGACTCCCAATGAGCGTGTGCTGCCGCTGGAAGCCTACGGTGTGAAGCTGATGAGCATCGGCTTTCTGCTGGACGCGGACACACCAGCGATCTGGCGGGGTCCGATCGTCATGGGAATCATCCGTCAGTTTCTACAGCAGGTGGAGTGGGGAGAGCTGGATTACCTCTTCGTGGACATGCCGCCAGGGACCGGCGACGCTCAGCTCTCGCTGGTTCAGCTGGCCAAGGTGGACGGCGCGCTCATGGTCACCACGCCTCAGGCGGTCGCAACCGCGGATGTATTGAAAGGGATCAAGATGTTCGAGCGTGTCGAGGTGCGGGTGCTCGGAGTGATCGAGAACATGAGCGGTTTCATCTGCCCGCACTGTGGTCAGCGCACCCAGGTGTTTGGCAGCGGGGGAGGTCGGAAGCTGGCGGCCACAGCCGGGGTGCCGTTCCTCGGCGAAGTGCCGCTGGGTGAAGCGGTGGTGGCAGCCAGTGATACGGGTTCACCCACCGTCATTGCTGCGCCCGACTCGCCGGAGGGCAGGGCGTTCCTCGAGCTGGCGGGCAAGCTGGCCGCGCTGCTGGACGCCGCCGGCGCCGAGGCGCCGAAGTCTTGAAGCCTGGGCCCGTGGCCGGCGGCTGACGGCGGGGTGTCAGCGATGCCAGTCGTCACCTTCCTCAGCGACTTCGGGACAGAGGATGGCTTCGTGGCCGCGATGAAGGGTGTGGTGCTCGCTATCGCGCCTGACGCGCGGCTGGTGGACATCGCCCACGACGT